>CAYZQI010000043.1:0-31398 GCA_964480455.1 uncultured Cytophagaceae bacterium | reverse complement strand
TCCAAAGTAGCTATTTTTGTTTGCTACTCTCTTTTCTAGCGAAAGACAAGTATAACTTAGCCTTAAAATGTTTTTATTTAAAACATTTTTAACAATGCTTTGTTTAATTTCTTTGGTCAATCAAAAAAGTATCTATACCAAATTGAATTGTGAGAACGTGAGGATAAGATTAGTATTTTCGTTGAATAACCGAGGCGGTAGCGTTCCATTTCACCATCAGCACCTATTGGGGAGTTTGATAAAGGAGGTGGTAGCAGAAAGCGGAAAGGAGTTTACCGACTATGAGTTCTATAATTTTTCGGGCTTAAAAGGGCAGACCAAAATAAGCCGAGAAGGACTGCATTTTTATTCATCAAAAGTTACATTGGTACTTTCATCACCCAATAAATTTTTTATTGATTACCTGCTCAATCAAATTTTTGAGCGCGACATCTTACAAATAGGGCAACTCTACTTGAGTCCATATTCTATTGAAGCAGAGCAAAACCCCGAGTTTGGGGAGGCAGTCAAATATGTATGTATCTCTCCTTTGGTACTTACCGACCCACTATTGGACAGCTATTATGCCAAAAAATTTATCTCACCAGAAGAAGATGCTTTTTCTGACTTACTCTATGAATCTACTATGGCGAGAATGGAAAGAAGCAAGCAATATACCGATAAAGAAATTGCTACTTTTTACAAATTTCAATTAGTGCCAGATAAAATTTATCTTAAGAGAATCAAAGAGCAAGAAAAAAAATTTGCTCGCATTTATACTCTACACCACCAGCAAGTAAAGTGTGAAGTAAGAGGCTATACTTTCCCATTTTTGCTTTATGCTGCACCACAAGTACAAGAGTTTATTTATGAGTGCGGGCTAGGTGCATACAGCTACCACGGCTTTGGCATGATAGATTTTGCAAGTCCTGACCCTATCAAGCATACTACTAGCTACGAACCTACACAAAGTAAATAAAATCCTTGTTAGTTAGGGTTTTATCTGTATTTCTCCTGAATCAACGCACTAAAAGTTTTATATAGCTCACCATAAGAAGGCTGCGCCGCAAGCAGCTCAAGGTGTTTATTAATAGTAGTGGCATCACCTCGCCTTGCTGGGCCTGTCTGCGCCTTATCAGGGCTAAGTGCATTGGCTTTTTCTATGGTTTCGTGTAGTAGTGGCTTCAGAATATCAAAAGGTAAATTAGCTTCGCTCAGCAAGGTTTCAGCAATGCCAAAAAGATAATTAGAGAAATTATTAGCAAATACAGCCGCCACGTGCAAGGACTGCCGCTGGGCGGAATCTACCCGATAAATCTTTTTACTCAGCAAAGAAGCAAGATTTATGAGCTGCGCCTCGTGGCATGTGGTACTTGCCTCAATACAAAAAGGAACTTCTTCAAAATCTATTAACTTCTCCGCACTGAATGTCTGCAAAGGATAAAAAACGCCCAAAGGGTTGGGTAGTTTGCCCAGTACTTCTAGCGGATGCGCTCCTGAGGTGTGTACGACAAGCACATCTTGCGGCAGCACAATCTGCTCGCAAACTGCTTCCAAGGCATCATCATTTACGGCCAATACAAGTAAGCTGGCAGTGGTATTCTCAAAATTTAAATGATTTTGCGCCTTTGCTTGCCTCAGTTTGCTGGTAAGTTGCTGCGCCTTGGGCAGTTGTCTAGAGAAAACACTGTCCACTTGCAAGCCTTTTTGCTCAAAAGCTACTGCCAAATGCTGGGCTACATTGCCAGCCCCGACAAAGTTTATTTTTTGTGTCATATATCAATCTATTCTAGCAATGCTTAATTATTGCTTGTCAGTTGTTAACTAAGTCCATTCATTGGTTATCAATGATTTATCGCTAAAAGTAGCGAGAATTATTCTTTGCGTTTCCCCCTGTCAGCGGCTTTGGTCCGAGTTAAAGGTCATATAACCAATAATTTGCTCATGGCGTTGCCCTTGGGGGCGATAATAGACCAACACATCATAAAAATTTTCGGTGGCTTGAAAATCACCTTCAAAGGTGCTTAGACTTAGGGGTTGGCTGTTATCTTTTGTTGCATAAAGATAATTGTAAGCGCCTTGTTTCAGCAAAATAGTTGCTCGATATTCGCCGAGTGCTGCATCATACTTCATTTGATTTTCTGCTAGGGCGTTCCAAAGGTTGTATGCACCTAGTACATAGACTTTGGTGGCTTCGCCAAGGTAATCGCTCTTGAGCCTAAATACTACTTGGAGATAATCTGCCTCTATTTCATTTTGTTGCTCACTTTCGTAGCGGTCTATCTCAAAAAAGCCGTTCAAGTCAGGTTGTCGGGCATAGCTGCGGTCGGCACGGGGCTGGTCTAGCGCTACGATGGCTATATTGGTAGGTGTATTGGTGATAAGCTCATCTATTCTGAAGCCTAGAAAGCGAATACTCTTGATTTCAAATCTTCTAAACTCATTGCCTCCCAAAAAGGTGTTCTCACCCTCAAAAGCACGATATTCTATTTTCTTGGCAAACTCCCTGACATTGAGTGCTTTCAGGTTGGTGAGGGCATTATCCCATCTATAATTTTGGCGTACCACTACTTTGACTTCTTCTTGAGGGTTCAGGATTTGAAAACCCTGATAGTCTAGCTCAAACTCTAACTGTTGGCTTTGCTCACGTGTAGAGGGAATATTAGAAGCTATAATTTTTGGTTTGAGCGATACCAAGTTTTCAAACACTACCAATCGGTATGTAAAGAGTAGGTCATTTTCATCTCCTTCACGGTGTACTTTGAGGAGGTAGTTTCCACTGATTTTTAGCTTGGGCAATGTCCAGGTATAGTGTGTATAAGGTACTTTGGTATTGAAAGAAATTTGATTATCACGAATGATAAAGTCATTTACCTCATTGAGGTATTCAATCATATTGAGGGGAGAGGGATTCCAATTGCGGTCGCAATGGATAATTTTTGCCCTAAAACCCTCATTGCCTTCTCCTAGCACATCAAAACTCAATACTGTGGGACGTGCTTGCTGAAGTGAGATTGCACCCGATTGTATGATGACTCCTTGCGTGGTATTTTGGGTATTAATCTGCACAGTTCTGACATTACTTTCATAAAGGTAGGTTTCGTAGCGAAGTGTTTTAGAGCTACTCGTGTCGGTACCTTGGTAGCCCTCGGAGGGCAAGGGGATACAAGCATGCAGACTTAGCAGCAATAGCAGCCAACTGCCAAGATGGACTTTGTGCTTTGATTTAAAAATTTTACTTTGCCAGATAGTTAAGCAATGACACAAATGCGCACAGTATTTCAAATACATATCTTTATTGTTTTTTTATCGGATTGATTTACAAGCCTTCAAATATAAATCATTTTTGTTGAGTAAATAGCTTCAAAGCTAAGTTTGTGAAAGATAACTATTATCACTGTTTTTGGTGTATTTCTTCCAACATTTCTGCAATCAAGTTTTTTTAGAAAGGTAAGGTAACTTGTACTCTATTTATGCATTTACTTATTTAGCAAAACCAATCAAATAAACCTATGAAAGCACAAGTAATCCTTCTTCTGTGGGTATTAGCCAACTTGCCAATGAAGGTTTTTACCATGTCTTAGAAGTCAATGGGGTTATCAAAAATGTTCAAGCCAACTCAGACCTAAAGCAGGGAGATAACCTGAGCAGTAATACAAAAGTAAAATTTATGAGCACCGATGCCTTGGCAATGCTGCAAAGCCATACACAAGGGCGATTTCAGCTTTGCACTCAAACAGAACGCTCTAGACCAGGTATTGAGCTTTGGGTGTGTAATGGGCTATTGGCACTTAACAGTAGCACCAACACTCGCACAAAAAAAATTACGGATTTGAACGCTTTAAGACTTCACTTCAAAAATGGAGGGTAGTCTTATCTGGTATTAGGAGGAAAAGCCGAGCTTGAGATAAGTGAATAGCTTATCAAGAAATTTGGGGAAGATTTTTTCTTTATCCGCTATGAGTACCAAGGCAAAAATATTAATAAACGCCTTCTTTTGGAGGGCAACCTCTTCACAATAGCCGAAGAAGAGATTTTCGGAAACCTGTGCAAGACCCAAAAAATATTAAAAATTCTATGATTTCTTTCTGCCGTACAGCTCAAAAAGATACTTATTATGTAGAAGATACTGAACTCAAAAAAACATCTTTATTTTGATTTGAAATTTGTGTCAAATACAACTTTCCAACAAAAAGGAGCACATACATTGGCAAAATACTTAAAGCAAGCAGGGGAAGGTGAAGAGAAAATACGCTCAGCATTGAAAGAACTACTCGGCGACCTTGGTAGGGTAGAAAAAGATAACCTCGAGGTGTGGTACAAAATTAATTTTTAACAAAACTTCAAGATGAGCCCAGTACTTCTTGATAAAATAGATAAGCAATAGGCTCATTGTTTTTTGGGTAGGTTAGCAAATAATTAAAAGGTGATTTTTTCAGAAAACAAACCAAAATTGAATGTACTAATATGTAAAATTGAAAATTAATCTCAAAAAATAAAGACTATTCTCTATATAATCCTTTATTTTGTAGCTAAAACTTAAAGTAACCCTAGAATTTAAACAAAATATAAGCGTTATGCCCATTTTAGGAAGATTACTCAAACAAGGCATCAAGCTACGCAAAAGCCTAGAGCAAGAGCGCAGCACGCCTTACTGCTTACAGAGGAGACAACTCCTAAAACATCTGCTCATTGCACGCAATACATACTTTAGCAAGGTGTATGATTTCCAAAAAATTATCAATGCTTACGACAAAAAGGTACACGAAAATAAAGACTTTTACCAGTTTTACAAAGAACAAGTGCCACTATTTAATTACGAAAAAATATACAAAGAATGGTGGTATAGATGCAAAAAAGGAGAAAAAGATGTGGCGTGGCGCAACCAAGTGGATTATTTTGCACTTAGCTCAGGCACCTCAGAAGCAGCCAGTAAGTACATACCCGTCAATAAGGATATGATTCGCGCCATTCAGCGTACCAGTATCCGACAAATTCTTTCGCTTTCTAACTTTACCGAAGTGCCCGCCAAGATATACGGCAAAGGTATGCTGATGTTAGGAGGCAGTACGCACCTCAACAAGCGAGGTACTTACTTTGAAGGCGACCTAAGTGGCATTACGGCAAGTCAAATCCCGTTTTGGTTTCAGCATTTTTATAAACCAGGTAAAAAAATAGCACAAACTACCAACTGGGACGAGAAACTGCACGAAATTACACTCAGAGCACCCAAATGGGACATTGGCTTCTTGGTAGGCGTACCTGCTTGGATTCAGATAATGATGGAGCGAATTATAGCATATTATAAACTTGACACCATTCACGATATTTGGCCCAATTTCTCGGTCTATGCCCACGGGGGAGTTTCTTTTGAGCCTTACAAGAAAGGATTTGAAAAGCTAATTGCCAAGCCACTTACTTACATTGAGACCTACCTTGCCTCCGAGGGCTTCATTGCTTTCCAATCGCACCCGCAGCGTGAGATGCAACTGGTACTCAACAATGGAATATTCTTTGAATTTGTGCCTTTCAACGAAAAAAACTTCGACCCCGAAGGAGAACTCAACCCCCAAGCCCAAACCCTAATGATAGATGAAGTAGATGAAGGAAAAGATTATGCCATTTTGCTCTCTACCTGTGCAGGTGCCTGGCGATACCTCATTGGCGATACAGTCCGATTTATTTCAAAAGAAAATGCTGAAATCATTATTACGGGACGTACCAAACATTTTCTGAGCCTCTGTGGAGAGCATCTTTCAGTAGATAATATGAACCGCGCCATCGAGAAAGTAGCACAAGCCTTCAACCTCGACATCAAAGAGTTTACCGTAGCAGGCATACCCCAAGAAAGCCTTTTTGCCCACCAATGGTACATAGGCACCAATACAGAAGCCAACGAAGAAGTCCTCAAAGAAAAACTAGACCAAGAATTGAAAGCCTTAAATGACGACTACCGTGTAGAGCGTGCGGCTGCCCTCAAAGATATTTCGGTAAAGCTACTACCCACGCATGTCTTCTATGACTGGATGGAGGTAAGAGGCAAAGTAGGGGGGCAAAATAAATTTCCAAGGGTGCTCAAAACCCAACAACATCAAGAGTGGAAACAATTTATTGAACAAAAGCTCAACAAATCGTTTTAATTTACTCATTCCAAAAGTGATAAAAGCATGGTATTTGCCCTCCTCAACGGAATCATGTATGGTTTGGTACTGGCGATGTTAATCGGTCCAGTATTTTTTGCCCTTATCCGCACAAGCATCGATAAAGGCTTTCAATCAGGGGCTTATTTAGCCTTTGGTATTGCCCTGAGCGATTCCTGCGCAGCAGCCATTGTCTATTTTGGCGTTGCTACCATCACAGGTAGCAACAGTGCACTTTTTGAAACTTATCTCGGCTGGGTAGGTGGAGGGCTGATGATTGCTTTTGGCATTGCTCCTTTTGTAAAGGGTGCCTCCGAGAAGAAATTTCTACCCAACCGTGCCATTAACCGTGCCAAGGGGCTGAGGTACGTTCTAGAAGGCGTACTGCTTAATCTGCTCAATCCATTTGTGTATATTTTCTGGCTTGGCGTAGTAGGCTATGTAAAAGTAAGCACAGACTATACCCCACAAGGGCATCTCTTCTTTTTTATCGGAGCAATTGCTACTGTTTTTATTACAGATTTGATTAAGGTATATATCGCCAACCGCATCACAGACTACCTCACGGCAAGGGTCATTGGGTTGATTGATAAGATAGCAGGTATCTGTCTAATAGCTTTCGGTATTAGATTACTATTTTATGCTGTGTATGGCTTGTAAAAATCACCTCGAGTGTGCTTTCTGCCTAATTTTATGTGATTTTACTTTGTATAAAAATCAACTTTAACAGTTTGAAAGGACATGTTTAGCTGATTTACTTTGTTTTATCCTTAACTTGTTAAAAAGTTAGCGAAAAGACACAATATCATTAACTTTCTTTTGTACAAAAACACGCGCACATAATTCGATTCTCTTAACCTCTTAATAAAAATAGAAATGAATAATTCAAAGATTTGGTACTTTGACGAGGTAAACTTGTTTGACTTTTTCTGCCCTCATAAACTCAAAGAATACAAAGACAAACATCAATTCAAAACACTTAGCAAAGGAGAGTACATCTATTTTCAGAATGACCCTGCCACCAAAATCTTTTTGATAGTAGAAGGAAAAGTCAAAATTGCCTTTTACGATACCGAGGGGCGAGAAATTGTCAAAGCTGTGCTAGGAAAGGGTGAGATGTTTGGTGAATTAGCCCTCTTTAATGCCGAAAAGCGTGAAGAATTTGCTCAGGTGATAGAACAACCTACAGTACTCTGCCCCCTAGATGTAGAAATTATGCACGAACTTATGCGAACTTACAAAACATTTAGCTTCAAGGTCTATAAATTGGTAGGGTTAAGAATCAAAAAACTAGAAAGAAAAATTGAATCGCTCATTGGCAAAGATGTGCGTACACGCCTCATCGAGTTTTTGATAGATATTGCCCAAGAAAAAGGGAAAAAAGTAGGCGATGAAACCCTTATCAAACACCACTTTACCCAAAAAGACATTGCCGACCTTATAGGCACTTCGCGGCAGACCGTAACCACGCTCATGAATGAACTCAAAGCCCAAAATATCATTAATTTTGATAGAAAGCGTATTCTGATTCGTAACCTTAAGCAACTTTGCGCCTCGGTAGGACAGCCTCTTACAAACGCTGTGGTACAAAAAATAAAGGATAAATAAAAATTATTGCTTTGTTTAAGAAATTTAGCTACTTTTGTGGCTAATTTATGAAAAGACAAAGAAAAAATATTTTTTATTGGATAGGTCTTTCAATTACTTATCTCGCTTTTGGGCTTTCATTGCTAGTGAATAGCCACGTATTAGCTCTGTCTATACCCTCCAACGATAAAATTATATCAGAAGATACCCAAAAACAAACAGAAAACACACCACTACCAGCACAAGGTACTCAAGAAAACGAAACCAATTTACAAAGTGCTTCGCTCCTTGAGGCAGTCGTAAATGCCTCGGTATTGCCCCTTGGTTCGCAAGAATACGATTGGATTGCTTTTCAATTCCCTCTATTTGCTGAAATACGCTCTACCTACCCTCCCGTTATACCCATTACGCTACCTTATTGGCAGAATGTCTTTGGGCATATCATTGTCATTAATGGTCCTTAGGTTTCTATCTCAATCTCTTCTTTAAGTTTTGTATCTCACAAAACAATAATATGCCTTGCTTCCTTGGTGAGTGTCTCACGAAGTAACATCAAGCACAAGCAAGTAATTAATAAATACCTTAATTTTAATAGTAAAAAATCAAAATTATCCTAAAAAATGAAAAACAGAACCCCCATATTGTTAATGGTTTTGCTGTTACTAGGCATTACCGTTTATTATTTGTCTTTTACCTTCAAGGCACGTAGTGTACAGGCAGATGCTACAGAGTTTGCAACAGGCAGTGATAAAGTAGTTGACTCTGATAAAAAACAGGTTTACCTTGATTCAGTCTATAATAAGCCTGTTTATAATCTCTTAGGCTTAGAATATACCTACAAAGAAGTAAAAGAAAAAGAACTAGCACTCGGTCTCGACCTTCAAGGCGGCATGCACATCACCTTAGAAGTATCGCCCATTGAAATCATCAAAGCGTTGGCAAACAACAAGATGAACCCTAATTTCCAGAAAGCACTCAATCTTGCCAAAGAACGCCAACAAAACAGCCAAGAGCGTTTTGTAGATTTGTTTGTAAAGGCTTATGAAGAAGTTGAATCAGGTGTAAAGTTGAGCAGTGTATTTACCAATACCACTACCCGTGGCAAAATTAGCCTCACTTCTACCAATGATGAAATTGCCCAAGTAATCCGTGATGAAGTCAATGACGCTTTTGACCGCTCTTTCAACATCATCAGAAGTCGTATTGATAAATTTGGGGTTACCAACCCTAATATCCAAAAACTACCTGGTACTAACCGTATTTTGGTAGAACTTCCAGGTGTAGATAACCCCGAGCGTGTTCGTAAACTGCTTTCAGGTGTAGCAAAATTAGAGTTTTGGGAAGTATGGAATATGCAAGATATTTTCCCCTTCTACCAAGAGTTTGTAGCTTATCTTGATAAAGAAGAAAAACTCAAAAAATCTACAAGCCCTAAAAAAGAAACTGAAAGTGGATTGGTAGCAGATACCAAAAAAGACGAAAACCCGCTTCTGACAGAGGAAAAAGATAGTACCAAAAAAGACGAAAATCCGCTTCTGACAGAAGAAAAAGATAAAAAAGATAGCACTAAAAAAGACGAAAATCCGCTCATTGCTGAGGGCGATACCAATACAAAAGACAGTACTAAACTTGCCGATGCCCCCAAAAAAGATTCTACTGTTGCCGACTCTACAGAGGCAGCAAACAGCCTTGCTATGCAGCTTATGTTGCCTAGCCAAGAGGGTTTTTTGGTGAAAGTCAAAGATACTGCACGCGTTAATGAATACCTATCGCGCTCAGAAGTAAAGCGACTTTTTCCTGCCAATGTGAAGTTCTTTTGGGACGTAAAAGCCAATGAGGCAAGCGGAATGGTTACGCTCTACCCCATCAAAACAGGCAGAGGTGGCAAAGCACCCCTAGGCGGTGAGGTAGTGATAGATGCCCGCCAAGATTTTGATGAAAACCGCCCTTCTGTAAGTATGCAGATGAACTCTACAGGGGCAAAGGTCTGGAGAAAACTCACCGCTGCCAATGTAGGTAATCGTATTGCCATTGTGCTTGATGATGCAGTCTACTCTGCGCCCAATGTAAATGGCGAAATCCCCAACGGTAGCTCGGTCATCAATGGTAGCTTTACCATCAATGAAGCAAAAGACCTTGCCAACGTACTGAAAGCAGGTAAACTCCCAGCTCCCATCAATATTGTAGAAGAAGCCACAGTAGGACCCTCGCTCGGCTTAGAGTCTATCAATCAAGGGCTTAACTCTATGCTGCTTGGCTTGGGTATTGTATTGGTATTTATGTTCTTGTATTACCGTAATGCAGGGCTTGTAGCAAACCTTGCTTTGTTCTTAAACATTATCTTCATAGTAGGTATTTTGGCTTCTTTTGGTGCAGTGCTTACCTTGCCTGGCATTGCGGGTATCGTACTTACGATTGGTATGTCGGTAGATGCGAATGTACTTATTTTTGAGCGTGTACGCGAAGAACTTGCCAATAACCGAACCTACAAAAATGCCATAAATGAAGGTTATGCCAAAGCAATGTCTGCCATTGTGGACTCTAACGCCACTACTTTCTTGACGGGCTTGATTCTTTATTTGAATGGCACAGGAGGTGTAAAAGGTTTTGCCGTTACGCTAATGATTGGTATTGCTTGTTCATTGTTTAGTGCTATTTTCATTACGCGCCTTGTAATTGAATATTTCACACGCAAAAAAGACAGCAGAGCCATTCGCTTTGATGGATTTGTACTGAAAAACGCTTTTAACAACATCAACATAGACTTTGTGAAGCTACGCCGTGGGGCATACATCTTCTCTTCGGTACTTATCATAGCTGGTATTGGCTTGATGATTTATCCTGGGCTTACCTTAGGGGTTGATTTTCAGGGAGGACGCTCTTACATTGTAGAGTTCAATGCACCTGTTTCTGTGGCAGAAGCACGGGCAGAGGTAAGCAAAGAGTTCAAGCAAGGTACTGAAATCAAGACCTATGGCAGCAATAACAAGCTCAAAATCACTACGACTTACCTCATCAATGATGACACTGCCGAAACAGATAAAAAAGTAGAGGCAATGCTCCTCAAAAGCCTTGAGGAGTTCAAAGACAAAGACCCCAAAGTGGTAGGCTTCTCAAAAGTAGGGGCAACCATAGCCGATGATATTGCCCAAACTTCTTATACAGCGGTAGTATTTTCATTGCTTGCTATTTTCTTGTATATTTTTATTCGTATCGGGCAATTCAAATACTGGCAATACAGTGTGGGTGCTTTGGTGGCTTTGATACATGACGTGCTGATTGTATTGGCATTTATGGGCATAGCCAAAGTGCTGGGCATTGTTTATGAAGTTGACCAAGTATTTATTGCAGCGATGCTTACTGTGGTGGGTTACTCGATTAATGATACAGTGGTGGTATTTGACCGTATCAAAGAGATGGTAGGCACAAGTAAGCGTGATATGAATAGCAAAGACTTTTTAGACAATGTAAACAATGCCATCAATACCACCTTGAGCCGTACCATTATGACTTCATCTACGACCTTGATAGTGGTCTTGACCTTATTCATCTTAGGTGGGCAAGTATTGAGTGGATTTTCTTATTCATTATTAATTGGTATTTTGATAGGTACTTATTCTTCTGTATTTATTGCCTCACCTATCTTTGTAGATATTTCTTTGATTGTGCAGAGAGCGCAAAGAAATAAAAAAGCAACAGAGGCAAAAGGATAGTACTGCCTACGACAGGATTGCTTTTTGCGACCTTGTTTTTTTGGTTCTCTGACAATTTTTGTGATAGTATTTCATAAGATATGCTGAATACTGCTTAGAGCATAAATACCAGCGGACTGAAAGTCTGCTGCTACAGATTTTCACAGAAATCGTCAAACGATCATTTTTCTATTCAAAAAGTTCAATTAAAATATTTTGATTGAACTTTTTGCTTTTCTAATAATCACCTTAGTAGCTATTCAAAACAAGGAAAGGTAGAGGCTGTTCTATGCGAAAGTGCTCACAGAGGTATAGCCTACCATTTCAGGTTCTCACAAAGATTGTCAAATCACCAAATTTTTGATAAAGTAACATAAGCCAATAGCCTGCTACGGTACGTCTAAAAGAATTGTTTTTTAGTATTCCTGAGGAAAAGCAAATAGCTATAATTTTTCAAATATATTTTTGTTTTTCAAAAAAAATGATTTACTTGGCACAGTATTTACTTTAACAGTATATAAACAAAAAAACAGGTTTTAAAAAAACCTGTCTTTCAAGAAACTATCTTCAAACTTTTACTAAAACTTAACTAAATTAAACACAGAGCATTTTTCTGCTCTTTTAGGCAGATTTATGTCTTTATTTAACTTGTATATATAACTGCAAAGCACTTATTTTTATTACAAGCACGTGAGTTATTTTTCATTTTTTTTTGAATGTTCTTGTTCAAATAAATCAATCTTTTGGCATATCATATTTGCTACTTCTTGCTTTACCAAAAGCGGCAATTCGTCTATTTCTCCATAGCGGCTCAATATGGTTACTTTGTTGGTATCGTGCCTAAAGCCCGCTCCTTCTTCTTGCAGAGAATTAAGTACAATCAAATCAAAATTCTTTTTAATGAGCTTTGTTTGCGCATTTTGAAACTCGTTGTGGGTCTCAAGTGCAAAACCCACCATAATCTGCTCGGTTTTTTTTTGCTTTCCCAATGTCTGGGCTATGTCCACAGTACGTTTTAAAGCAAGCATCAAGTTTGAATCGCCATCTTCTTTTTTGATTTTTTTAGTTGAAGTAGTGGAAGGGGTATAATCGGCTACTGCCGCCGAGAGTATAATGATATCGGCGTTCTCAAAGTGCTGGGCACAGGCTTCATACATAGCTTGTGCAGATTTTACGGGTATTAATTTGAGGTGAGCATGTTGAAGTTTAAGGTGTGTAGGTCCGCTGACCAGTATTACTTCTGCTCCTTTTTTAAGAGCCTGTGTAGCGAGGGCATAGCCCATCTTGCCAGTAGAGTGATTGGTAATAAAGCGCACAGGGTCAAGTGCTTCTTGGGTAGGGCCTGCGGTAATGAGTACCTTTTTCCCTTTCCAAAGAAGAGGCTTTTGCCAATAATCTTCAAGGAATTGTAAGATGTGTTCGGGTTCAGCCATACGCCCTTGCCCTATCAAGCCGCTTGCTAGTTCACCTGCTTCGGCTGGGATAATATGATTGCCATATTCTGCTAAAAGGTTCAGATTATTTCGGGTAGCGGGGTGCAAATACATATCTAAATCCATAGCTGGGGCAAAAAATACTGGGCAACGTGCTGAAAGATAGGTAGCTACTAGAAGATTATCTGCCAAGCCTTGCGCACATCTTGCAAGAGTATGGGAGGTAGCAGGAGCTATGAGTAGCGCATCTGCCCAGAGTCCAAGCTCAACGTGGTTATTCCATACACCTGTATTGTCTTGTGTGAACTCAGTCAGTACGAGATTTTTGGAAAGGGTGGCCAAAGTAAGTGGGCTGATAAAAGAAACAGCCGAAGTAGTCATAATGACTTTTACTTCGGCTGCTTGCTTTACTAAGAGCCTCGTGAGGTGTGCTACTTTGTAGGCTGCTATGCTTCCTGACACTCCTACAATGATTTTTTTTCCTTTGAGTGCAGTCATATCAATTTTTGTATTTTATTCCTCTGTATCTGAGGCTTTTTTAAACTGCAGCTTTCCTTCTAAAAACTCTTCGGTAGCGGTGGTGGTAGGTTTTGGCAAGCGTTCATAATACTTAGAGATTTCAATTTGCTCTCTGTTTTCGTGTACCTCTTCTAGGCTATCTACCGAAGATGCAAAGTCGGCTAGTTTTGTATTAAGTTCTTCTTTGGTAACGCCAGCAATTTGCTGTGCACGTTTAGAGATAATTGCTACAGTTTTATATAGATTGCCAGAGGGTCTGATGAGGTCTAGTGTATTTCTTGTAACCAAAGAAGACCTTAAATTTTTTTGTTTTAAATTCATGTTTATTTATCTTTTTAGGGTTTTATGTTTCTATTGCTATGGGTTTTGAGTGTGGAGATGTGGGGTGTGAATTATAGTCTGTCAATTATTTAATCTCTCCAACTCCTAATCTTTCTACTGTTAGCTATTCAGTTTGCCTATTTCATCAAGACATTTTTCATAGATTTTTCTTGCCGATTTGAGGTATTTGCTTTCAGGATAGTTGTCAAGCAAATATTCATAAAATGAGATTGCCTCGTCATAGCGTGTTTTTTTGCGTCTATCCGTACTTTGGTCGGCATATTTGTATTGCGCTTCTAATCTAAGAAAAGCAATTTCTTCATTGTAATCAGAATCTGGGAAGTCTTTTTGGAAATTTTTAAATGCGATGACTGCCGATTGATAATTACTGATTTTATAATATAGTTTTGCATTTTCGTAGGCTTTTTTCTCTAATTTTTGATAGAGCTTTTTCATCACTAGGTTACACTCTTCATAGTAAGCACTATTAGGATAGGCATTGAGAAAGCTTTGTGTTACGCTAATCGCTTCTACGGTGGAGGTTTGGTCGAGGCTATATACTGGAGAATCTTCATAAAGCGACTGAACTTGCATGTATCTTGCTTCTTCAGCAAATTTACTTTGGCGGAAGGTCTGATAGAATTTTTGGAAGTAATAAGCTGCCTCCACCATTTGGTTTTGGTGATAGTTACAGTAAGCCCAATAAAACTGAGCTTTTTCAGATTCTTGTGTACCTATAATAAGCGGTATAATCTCTTCAAGTAATAAGCCCGCTTTGTAGTAATCACCCTTATCGTAGTATTCAAGGGCTGCATCATATTTTTCTTTTAGCCCCGCTTTGCGAATTTTATTAAAACTACAAGAAGAGGCAAGGGCAGACAATATGGCAATGAGTATGAAAATATAACTTTTTTGCATCATTTTGCAAAAATAGAGTGCTTCTACAAGAAATACAAACAAATATGAAGATTGCTAGTCGTGTTTTACAATAAACTTTTTTGAGCTTTTTGCTTGACCATTGATAGATAGCGTATATAAATAAATTCCACTCACAAAATCAGTAGTAGGGATACGGATTTTTCGTTCTCCACGAGAGAGGTCATATTCTCTTACTACTTTTCCGAGTATATTTCGGATAGTAACTTTTGCCTTGATATTCTGCAAGAGGTTATAATCCAAGTAGGCAGCTACGCTTGCAGGGTTAGGATATATTTTGCGGACACTTATGTTGTTATCTGAAAAAAATAAATCTTCTTGAAATGTTTTGAAGGTATATTTCTCAGTAGTAAGCTCTTGATAGATACTTTTGAGATCCTCTGTGGAGAGTTCTATCTGACTTTGAGAAAAATTTTTCTCAAATTTTTTGATAATCGCTGTTTCTTCTTGTGTGATTTCCAAGCTATCAGGGGCGGCACTAGGGTTGAAAGCCAGTAATTGTAAGTTAGTACTAATAATAGTTAAGCAAGCAATCGTAATAGTAAATAAGTCTTTCATATTTGTTAGTAATTAAGGCTGATTTTGGAACAAAAGCACTTTTACAATAACTGTTTACTCCAAAAAAAAAATAATGTTTCAAAATTCTGATTTAATATAAGTTTTATCTAATTTTTTTTCTAAGGTAATGTATGCAGGTCTAAGCATTTCGTTGAGCTTTGGTTTTTCTTCACTCCTCCACCTAAAATTTTTGAATTTTGTTTGTGGCCGAAGTAACTCGTGGGGCGGTATAAACATCGCATCAGGCTTATTGATATAAGCAATCTTTTCAATCTTATTTTTTGCTTGAAAATAGATATTCATATCTGTACATTCCACTCGGTTCATGCCTACCAGCACTGTATCTTTCTCTAGAGCAAAATAGATATTTTGTCCGTTCCCTCTTACCTCCAGACGTCTGATTTGATTTTCTTTGAAGTATGCGCGCATATTTTTGCCTTTGAGTTGATTGTAATTTTTGAGGGTATCTTCCGAAATCATGTAAGCATTCCACTTCATCTGCATTTGATGTACTTGGTTATTTACCATTAAAATCTGGATAGAGTCGGCCGTTAGTTGGCTTTCTTCGCTCCACAGCACAGGGTCAGTGTAAAAATAAATTGTAGAATCTATGCGGTTATACACCAGTGAGTCGCATTTGCCTTGGAAATCTTTGTTATAAATTTGAGCTTTAGGATAGGCAAGTAAATATTTGTTCAGATTATCTTTTTTATCTACAGAGAGTAGTGTATCTGCTTTTAGGTAGAGTGTATCACCTTTGTTGATGCTTCGCATCAGTGCATTGCCATAGACTTTTGAGAAACCTTCTTCATTTCTGACTATTCCTACATCACCCTCAATCAAGATACTATCTTTCTTGGCAAACATCCATACATTTCCTGCTGCATTGCCTATGCCACGTTTTTTATCAAAATCAACTGCATCACCTTCTAAGATATATTTTTCATCTTCTATTCTGGTGCGTCCTTTAAAATTAGATGCTTCGGTTTCGGTATTGTAGTTGCCTAGTTCTGTATAGACCTTACCCGTGCTAGAGGTAATCCAGGTAGGGCCTTGAAAAAAAGCTAATTTAGAAACTGTATTGTAAGTGAGTTGATTAGTTTCTATTTTTTCGTTGTTTCGGCTTATCAATACTACTTCTTCCTTAAAATAAAACACCTTGGCGTTTACATCATAAGAACCTGTCTTGCTGGTGAGCGTCTTTTCGCTGTCCATTATCTTACCACCTGTATAATAATAAGCCACACCTTCTTCCATGTTGTAGTCTAGTTCATTGGCAGTGAGGCGTGTGTCATCATCTATGAGTACTACTTTTCCTATGGCACGCGCCATGCGTGTGTTGCCATCATAGTACATACTATCGCTATTGAGGCGTGTGCCGTCTTCACCTATGAGGCGCGCATTGCCAAAGGCATCTACTTTATTTTTATCTTCATGGAGATAAGCCGAATCACAATAAAGTACTGTACCTTTGTGTCTTACCACTACCTCTTCTATGAGTTTACGTACACTAGATTGGCTGCGTGTTTTACGCAATACTTCTGCTCGCTCAAGGGTTACTTTGTCCTCGTTTTGAGCCTGAGCAGGTAGGCAGTATTGCCAAAGTGCTAATCCAAAAGACACATAAAAATATATAAGTTTATTTTTTGACATTCAATTCATTAAATCACTTTATCTTGCCAATATGACAACCAAGCCTCAAAATTGGTTGCAATGCATACTAGGTTTTAACAAAGTTTAACAGTAGATATTAAGTTGCAAAGATACTAAATCAAACCCACTATTTATGCAGTTTCAATTTGAAGAATTTGTTAAGAATGAACAATTGTTTGACCCAAAGGAGCGAGTTTTACTTACAGTAAGTGGTGGGTTAGATTCGGTAGCAATGGTACATCTTTTTGCAGGTGCTGGTTTTGAATTTGGAATAGCCCATGTCAATTTCAAATTACGTGGCGATGCCTCTGAGGGAGATGCGCTTTTTGTAAAACAATTAGCAGCGCGTTTTCAAGTGCCTTTTTTTGAAACGCACTTTGATACCAAAAACTATGCAAGGCAAAACAAACTTTCTATTCAAATGGCAGCACGCACGTTGCGATATGCTTGGTTTAAGGAAGTTGCGCTTGCTCATCATTTTGATAAAATTGCTACGGCGCATCATCTTGACGACTCCTTTGAGACGGTTTTGCTCAATCTTACCAAAGGAACAGGCTTAACAGGGCTAAAAGGTATTAATCCAAAAAAAGGTAAACTTGTACGCCCTTTGCTTTTTGCTACCAAGGCAGACATACAGCGCTATGCTGCCATGCAACAGCTCTCTTGGAGAGAAGATGCCTCTAACCAAGAAAGAACATATCAACGAAATTTTATAAGGCTTGAGGTTGTTCCCTTGCTCAAAAATATTAATCCTGATTTGGTGCACACCTTCCAGCATACTGCCGAGCGAGTAACTCTTGCCAATGAGGCACTTGAAGTGCAGTTTTTAGCACTTGAGCCAACAATCTGTCAACAGCAAGCCGAGTATTTACTGCTAGATATTAAGGCACTGGAGCAAAGCCCTGCACCATTGTTATTTTTGGAATATATTTTAAAAAAATATGGCTTCTACTATGCCCAAACCAAACAAATATGGGAAAAAAGGCATACACTATCAGGCAAAACTTTTTTGAGCGCTACACACCAATTGTACAAAGATAGGGATACCTTCCTCATTCAAGCCTACAACCAAGATGCAAAAGATTTTAGCTATTGGATTGAGCCATCACAAAAGCAACTAGAACTAGAAAATCAATTACTCAGGTTTGATTTATTTGAGAAACCCGAAAATTTTATCTTCTCAAAAGCAGTTCATATTTTAACTATTGATGCAGATTTGATTGTTTTTCCCCTAGAAATTCGTACTTGGAAAGAAGGAGATTATTTCTATCCTTTAGGTATGAGGGGCAAGAAAAAGATAAGTGATTTTTTGATTGATGTAAAAATACCACTTGCTTTGAAAAAAAATATCTGTGTAGTATGTAGCCAGTCAGAAATAGTAGGTGTGATAGGACTTCGCCTTGATGAGCGTTATAAAATCAGGCCTACTACTAAAAAAATTTACCTTATTGAGCAATTGAAAAAGTCTTATGATAAACCCATTTAAACGCACTTATACAAAATCAGAGCAGCAATTTTTTGAGTTTTTAGCACAGCACAAAATTTTCAGTGAGTTGAACAAGAAAGAGTTGCTCATGTTTCTGCCTTTTCTATACCTCAGAAAATACAAGCAAAATGAAGTGGTGTTTTTTAGAAATGACCCTAGCCAAGCACTGTATCTACTCAAAACAGGCGAAGTGACTTTTCAGCTAGATATAGGAGAGCGTTTCGAACCCATTGCACGTGTGCTTGCCCCTGCTTCTATTGGCAATAGTGCCCTCATTCACAAGGCAAGGCAAGTTTACAGTGCTGTTATTACTTCGGTAGAGAGTGAACTCTACGTTCTACCTCGTGTAAACATTGAGGAGATATTTGAGCGCAACCCTCTGGTGAAAGCCAAAATGCTGGAGGCACTCACAGAAATTTATCATAAAGACTTTGCCACACTGTTTACTTCTTATCAATCTACTCAAGGCTTTTTTGACCTCAACCATGTCTTTGATGAGTTTAGGTATGGCTGTTGAGCGGGTTATTCGTTATTGAAGATTTCTACTTTTGCAAAAAGTGATACACACCCTTGATTACCAGCACTTTGTGTGTTCTGAGAACAAATATTAAATCTGCCGTCCAAGCCAAAAGACCTGAACGGCAAATAAAGCGCATTCACCAATGCATTATTGCATATTTCTTTTGCCTCGAGGTTTAAGCGAGTACGCACTGAAACAAGGTTTAGGCAAGTAAAACAAGGCAGGCTTTACCCTTTAATAAAAGGATAATCCGTTTGCACATACACATCTTCAAAGGCTTCGCTCGGGTCGGGGTAGGGAGAGTTTTCAGCAAACTCCACAGATGCCTGAACTTGTGCCTTTATCTCATCATCTATGGCTTTCAACTCTTCTTCGGTAGCAAATTTCTTTGCCAAAATGGTTTGTTTTACCTGCTCAATAGAGTCGAGTGATTTGTAATGCTCGAGTTCTTCTTTGGTGCGGTATTTTGCAGGGTCAGACATAGAGTGTCCTTTGTAGCGATAGGTTTTGAACTCAAGCAGAGTGGGACCTTCTCCGCTTCTGGCCCTGACTGCGGCACGTGCTACGGCTTCGTGTACATTTTCTACACTCATTGCATCTACTCCTTCGGAGGGCATATTGTACGCCTCGCCTAGCTGGTGTAGCTCTGTTACATTAGAAGTTCTGCCTACCGAAGTACCCATGGCGTAGCCGTTATTTTCTATCACAAAAATAACGGGTAGTTGCCAAGTCATAGCGATATTGAGTGCTTCATGGAAAGCTCCTTGCCTTACTGCCCCATCACCCATGTAGCAAATGCAGAGATTATCAGTTTTTTTGTATTTTTCAGCAAAGGCAATGCCTGCCCCAAGCGGGATTTGTCCTCCTACGATGCCGTGTCCGCCCATAAAGTTTACTTCTTTGTCAAATAGATGCATAGAGCCACCCTTTCCTCTCGATACGCCTGTGGCTTTGGCAAATAATTCTGCCATGATTTTATTGGGAGGTGTTCCTAATGCGAGGGGATGTCCGTGGTCGCGGTAAGCGGTTATCCATTTGTCACCTTTTTGTAATGCGCTGGCTGCCCCTGAGGTACTAGCCTCCTGCCCAATGTAGAGGTGGCAAAACCCTCTAATTTTTTGTTTAAGGTAGAGTTGCCCTGCTTTTTCTTCAAACCTGCGTTGCAGAAGCATACTTCTGTACCAATACATATAAGTATCCTTAGCATATTCTTGTTTTGCCTTGCCATTACTTTTGGCTTTTGCTTTGGTCTTGGTTTCTGTACTTGCCATGCGTATTTTATTGTTTATTTATAGAGATGATAAATTGTTATCTTCCTACTCGATTTTTAATTACCAGAAGTTATCTCAGTAATCATTTGTACTATACAGGAAGTTTTAAAGTCCTAAATTACAAAAAAAATAAGATTTTAAAAGGTTTTGAGCGAATAATCTAATCAAATAGAAAATTACATTAGTTCATTTGATTTTTTGAGTTGTTTATCAATCACTTGGTAAGTCTGTTGGCTGAGATAAGTAACATCTTTGGTTGTAAGCCCTGTGGGGTAGATAGGCTCATGAAAAATAACTTCCTGCTTATGCCAAGCCAGACGTTTGTAATCAAATAGTGGCATCATTTTCCAATTGAAGGGTATCGTTACGGGTACAATCGGGATTTGCAAATCAATAGCCATCTTAAAAGGGCCTTCTTTAAAAGGCGAGAGTTCGGGAAAATGCTCAGTCCAGATACCTCCCTCAGGAAAAATAACTAAGTTTTTACCATTTTGAAGGGCATTTTTGGCTTTTTGGTAAGTGGCATAGCGGTCGCGGAGGCTACTCCTATCTACGGTAATATGAATTTTTTGGTACATATAGCCAAATATAGGTATTTTTTTTAAGTCGTGCAGTCCCACAAAAGCAAAGAAAGAAGGCATAGTAAGGGTAAGTATTGGAATGTCTAAAAAAGCAAAATGATTAGGGCAATAGATGTACTTTTGGTTTTTATCAGGCTTAAAGTGCCAAGTTTTTTTTACAGGGATGAAAATGAGGGTATAAAATAGCTTTGCCCAAAACCAAGTCAAGGGGTAGTAGTATTTATGCCATTTTGTGTTTTGAAGAATAATCAAAATGAAAGGAAGTATTAGCAAATAGCCCAGCACAAACCACCAAGCCATCCAAAAGAAATAAATTCTTTGTATTATTTTGTTCATTCTTTGAGATTGATGTTACTATCAATAGCATCTACATAAGTTCAATGCTCTTACAAAGATATTTAATTCTTATGATTGTCCGGCAATTTGTGTGAAAATCTGTAAGGGTGGACTTTCAGTCTGTCAGCATTTATGTTCTGAACAGTATTCAGCCTATTTTATGGAACACCATCACAAAAATTGTCATAGAACCATTCTTATCACTTTCCCTTGTTTGATTGCCAACTTGTGATAATGTAGGTGTCCATTGCTTGGCATGTATGTCTAAAAAAACATCTACACTATTTGCTAAGGCAGCAATAATGGAGTAATTTAACCATCATAAAATAAGAGTGCCGTAAAGAAGGATTTCCTCGTAATTATAACGATCCTAAGGTAGCGTAATTCGGGCGACCGAACTAGCGAAATCGGGTTAAAAACCGATAGGGTGAAATGAAGCAATTCTCGAGAGGGGCTGCTTTGCAAGTCTCTCTGAGATGTAGAATCACCGGCTCAATGCCCTTCTGGTTGAAAAAATAAGGGGTAAAAGCGATAGCCTCATAAAGGCTAACTTCCTCCTTGCCTGTAGCCTCTTTTTTGTTTTTGAAAGGTATTTATTTACCGAATTTCTTTAAATTTGTAAAGAAACCTAGACGAGAGAGGCTTGGAACAGTAAATCATAGATTACGAAATCAGAAAACAAATGCCTAAATTACCTCAAATAGATAAAGCAGCCTACAAAGAAATTTTGACGCAAGCAATTACACAAATTCGTGAAGCACGCACATTACTTGCCCAACAAATTAACCAATCTTCTAATTCTATTTATTGGAATTTGGGTAAATGGCTTTTTGAAAAAAAATTAGAAGAGGCACACGGCAGTGGCATTGTCAAACAGTTATTTAATGATTTGAAAAACGAATTTCCAGATATGGGTCTTTCGCCACGTAATTTGTGGAATATGAAACGGTTTTATGAACGTTATCATCAAGCAGATACAAAACTGCGACAAGCTGTTGCAGTTTTGCCTTGGCGACATAATTTGCTACTCCTTCAAAAGGTAAAAAATAACGAAGAGGTCGAGTTTTACACTGAGCAAGTCATTAATAAAGTCTGGTCAAGGGATTTATTGCTTAATGCCATCAAAATGGATTTCTACACCCAGGCAAAAAAGCAAATCAACAGCAATAATTTTGATAATGCACTCGCCTGCGAGGACACAGATAAGGGCGAGGGTTTTCCAGCGTATCGGCTTGAGTACAAAATAAAAACCGCAGTGATATATATTCACTGCGGTTTTTATTGTTTTGGAGGTGAGAGGTCTTACATCAGGGTAGTTACCTTTTTATCGGCTACGCCTATGCTTTTGGCAGTATTGAGCAGTGAGCTTAGTATCGTCTTGGTTTCTTCGTCTGGGTCAAGGGTAAGCATACGAGAAAGCAAAGCGGCTACACTCAGGTTTTTGATGTCATTACTCTCTAAGCCAAACTGTGTAATAAAACTCTTGATGCGCTCGATGAGTGAGTTTTTGCCCTCTCCATTCGTACCATTGAGTAGTGCTTTTTTGACTCCTGTGAGGGCCTCGCTATTGTCTATAAAGCTATCAAAAGATTTTCCACGTGTAATGGCATTCATGATGTTTTCGTAGAACATGGTCTCTCCACCCACAATATTGATTTTAGAGGCTTTGAGTGCTTCAGCAATGGCTTGTGCTTGTGCTTGTGCGATTTCTTTTTGAATACTGATGCGGGCAAGCTCGAGCTGCGTTTGCTGTTCTAGCCTTAGTTTAAACTCTTCGTGTTCTATGCCAATGCCGTCTAATTTTTTCATAGCTTCGGCTTTTGCTTCTATTTTCTTGGCCTCGGCGATGGCTTTTTTCTCCATAACCTCTGCTTCTGCAAGTCCTTGTTTTTTGATGGCATCAGCCCTTATGTCAATAATTTTAGACTCAGCGAGTCCTTTTTCTTGTAAGATTTTGACATCAACCCTGCCTTTTTCTTCTAAGATTTTAGCGTCTATGTGTCCTTTTTCTTCATAAGCTTCGTTTTCGGAGGCTTGGGTAGCTTTGATGCCTTCGGCTTGTGCAAGGGCTTTTTGTCTGATGATGTTGGCTTCGGCTTGTCCTTGCTTGTCGAGGGCGGCTGATTTTGCCTCCATGATTCGGGCTTCTGACAGACCGATGGCAGCGGCTTCTTCGGCTACAGCATCAGCCATAATTTTCTTCGCTTCCGCTTTTTTATCTACTACTTCCCGCTCTACATTTGCTTCGAGTCGGTCTTGCTCGGCCTTCATTTCGGCGGCTTTTTTGCGTGCTTCGGCGGCTTTGATTTCTTTGACAAGGTCTTGCTCGGCGGCTTGCTCGGCGGCGGTGATTGCCACTTTTTTAACCCTGTCTGCTTCTGCTTGTGCTTTTGTATCTTTTATTTTCTCTTCTTCTATGACGGTATCTCGCTCTAATTCTATGCGTTCTTTGATGGTTTTCTGAATGTCCCTTCTGTCTTGTTCTACGCTTTTGAGTTTTTCTATTTGAGCAAGTTCTACTGCTTTTTCACGGTCTGTAATCGCAATTTGTCTTTCTTTTTCTACTTCTTCGGTTTTGCGTGCTTCTATGGCTTGTCTTTCTTTGGAAAGAATCATGACTTCTTTTTCTTTGCGTTCTTGGTCTTTCTGAATGTCCTCTTCGGTTTGAATGCGGGCACGCTCAGATTTGAGTAGTTCTTCTTGCTGGGTTTTGGCTATTTTGGAGTTTGCCCTTGCTTTGATAGAGGCGATTTCTTCGCGTTGGGTTTCTTTTTTGTCTTCGTCTTGTTTTTGGAGAGCCAGTATAAATTCATTTGCTTCTACATCTTGGCGTTTGATTTCTTTTTCTTCATCACGCTTAAGTTGGTTGGTAAGTTTGTGCTGTGTGGCAGTAAGTTCGGTGATTTTTCGGATACCCTGCGAGTCTAGTACGTTGTTAGGGTCAAGATAATCTAGTTTGGTCTGTTCCAAGAAGTCAATGGCAGCCCCCTCTAGCGAGTAGCCGTTGAGTTCTTCGCCAATTTCATCAAGCATAGATTTCTTAAATTTATCACGTTCGCTGTAAAGTTCTTCAAAATCAAACTTCTTACCTACGGTTTTGAGTGCCTCAGAGAATTTGGCATCAAAAAGCTGTATAAGCAGCTCACGGTCAGAAGCACGGGCAGTTCCTATGCTTTGGGCTACGGTTTTTACATCTTCCTCATTTTTATTGACTTTGATGAAAAAAGTAACCTTGATATCTGCACGCATATTATCGTTACAGATAAGCCCCTCTTGCCCCATACGCTCTAAGGTAAAGCTTTTGAGGGAGATGTCCATAATCTCGAGGCGGTGCAGCACGGGTATTACTACTGTGCCACTGAAAGCAACTTTGATTCCTTTGCCTGTAGTAATGACAAAAGCCTGCCCTTGTACAGGTTTTTTGAACCAGCGTGCAAGCAAAATAAGTACGCCTGACACAATGACTAGCACCGAGATGGCACTAAAGGTGATGATTTCTGTGAGCATAATTTTAGATTTTTATAGGTTTGTTAAATGATGTTTTTGTGTATAAAGTGTATTTTTCTATGCTTTTTCTCAAATCCTGTACTCCCATTTTTGTAAATAAAAATGAGATTTTTGGGTTAGCGTTCTTCTAAGTAGTCGATTGTGAGCGTTTCAATCAAATAGCCGTGTAAATCAATCCCAATTTCTTGAAGCAGTATTTCTTTAAATTTATCTCGGTGGCTATAAAGCTGAGTAAAATCAAGTGCTTGAACTACCGTTTTGAGTGCCTGTAAAAACTTTGCCTCAAAAAGTTGCCGTATTGTTTCAGAATTAGCAGCTCGTGTTGTACCTATCATTTGGGCTATATTTTTTATATCTTCTTCTTTGTCATTTATTTTGATAAAAAAAGTAATTTTTATGGCTACTCGCTTTCTGTCATGAGAGAAAATTGTATCATCTTCCTTTCGCTCAAGAGTAAAACTTTTTACTGACAAATCCACCACATCAAGGCGATGAAGTACGGGTATTATCATTATCTTGTTAAAAAAAACTTTGGTAGTTTTTAATGTAGTGATAATAAAAGCCTGCTCGGGTGCAGGTGTCTTGTAGCAATATATCCACAAAAATAGCCCCATCATAAGTGGTACAGCTATTATGACAATGCCAAAAATAATTATTTCATTAGACATCTTGGCTTATTTTTCAATTTAAGGTTACTAAATCAGTTCATTGAAAGTGAAACTTTAGATGAAATAGTGTATCATCACTTTAATAACCTAGAAGTCAAAAATAGTAGTTTTGCTATTATTATAAGGAAACCAAAAAATGTATCCTATTACTTTCTTGCTTTACATTATTGGTAATCATCTGCTCAAATAGCTTAAAATTTACAATTAGTCATTTATCTATTTCAGGTAGTTTGCCAAGTAGTTCTACTGAAAAGGCTCTACCAAAAAATACTTTTTTTCTTCGTCATAATGCACTATAATAGCCTGTTCACCTTTCTGAATTTCTTTTCCTTCTGCGGCTTTTACCCTGATGAGCAGCGGCGCACCGTCTTGGCTCGGAATACGTACTTGGCTAGTAGAACTATCATCAATAGAAAGAGTAGCTATACCTACTTTGCCCACTATGTCTTGATTGGTTTTGAACTCATTTTCTTCATCTTCAAAAATCTTTTTCAGAGGGGCAGTACAAAATTTGGTCAGTGAAAGGCTTATGAGCAGGTTAGGCAATATCCAAGCAAGTGGAAAATAAGCAATAGAGCTACTTAAATAGTAATTTCCTAAAAGCGAACCCGTCCACATAAATAAAGCAAGGAAACTCATAAATATCATAAAAGGCACTTTCCCTAGATTAAAAAATGCTAAAAATGCCAATACAGGGTTTAAACCTGCTTCGGCATCAGCATCAACGTCAGCATCAGCATCAACTTCTATGTCGGCATCTATATCCACATCAACCTCAACATCTGTATCAATATCTACATCAATTGCATTAATGTCTAGTAAACCTATAAATACTGTAATCCAATAAATGAAAATTAGTAACAGTAAGACAGTATAAAAAAGATTTACAGACTGAAAAGCAGCTTCAAAAAGTGTAAGCATATAAAATATTATTTGGAATATATCAAAATTATTGAGTACATGTACCTAGTTTTTAGTTTTTTTGTTGCATTTTTCAAATTACCCGAAGATAATTTTCTTAACTTTTGATTAACAGTTTATTACCTTATATACTTTGCTTTCGCCAAAGCAAGGTATATATTTTTTAGGATTTCACAAAAATATTTATCAATAATTCATTTAATTTCTCAAAAACTAATCGAGATACCTTTCGTAGATAACTACGTTTTTCTAATTTATCATTTATCTATAAAAATATGTCAAAAAAAATTACTTGCTGGTCTTTATTTATTATTTACTTTTTATGTAATGGTATTACCCTCCAAGCACAAAGTTTTTTTCAGCCTATAGCTGAAAATCAAGAAGTTACAGACAATGGCTTTGTGCTAGGGTATAGAATTATGAGCGAGAGAGAACGTTCTGTGGGCAAGCAAGGGGTACAACAACGCTACGAAGTGCGCCTTTCAGTAACCAATGTGAATAGTAATTTTGCCAATCAGCCCTTCACGGAGTTTATCCAAGGTAAGACCAAGCTCGAGGCACCTATATTAGTAGAGATAAGCTGCCGCAATGCAACAGGTGCAAGATTGACGAGCAAAAAGGTAGATTTTTCTGCCAAAGTGAAGTATTTAGAATACAGACGCAAACGTAACCCAAGCCTAGCTGATGATGTGGCAAGCAACTGGGAGACCATCCGTGTACCTACAGGGTACTTCTGGGATATAGGCGAAAGACAGGAGAGCACAGTAGTATTTTTAGTACCTAAGGGCGAAGCACCTGAGCTAGAATTTAGGGTAAATACATTCTAAGGAAAGTGTAAATTATGAGTTGTGAAATGTGAGCTTTTAAAGTACTCATTACCAATAACTTATAAATAAAAATAACTGAAATTATTATTCGCATTTTCCTTATTTTTGAGCAAGCCAAAACATCTTTTTGGCTTGCTAGTTTTGGTCTGTATGGAAAAAAGGAATATCGTTATTGCAGGTACTAACAGACCCCAAGCACTTACTAAAAGTATTGCGATTTATTATCAAAATTTACTTAATACCTATCAAGTTGAAAGCCAATTAATGGATTTGAGTGGGCTACCCCACGATTTTATTCATTCTGCACTTTATCAAAACGCGGGAAAAAATGAAATCTTTAATCAATACCAAAAAGCCATAGACCAAAGTGAAAAGATTATATTTATCATTCCTGAATACAATGGCTCATTCCCTGGTGTGCTTAAAACTTTTCTTGACGGGCTGCGCTATCCTGACACTTTTCATGGTAAAAAAGTAGCTTTGGTAGGGCTTTCTTCTGGCATACAAGGCGGTTTGCTGGCATTGAGCCATTGGACGGACATTATGTCTTATCTTGGGGCAGATGTACTAGGTATGCGTATCAAATTGTATCAAATCTATAAGCATTTTGAAGGGGGGAAATTTACGTTGCCACTTTTTGAGGAGCTACTTACCGAGCAAGTCGAGAAATTTTTAAAGTTTTAGCCGATTCATCATGGACTTTTGTAAAACCCTATGCGTTATTCATACTTGCTGTTTCTTATCTAACTAACTAAATAATGAGTGAAACTTATGAAAAAAATCTCTTGGCTTTTGGTCTGGTCTGTTGTTTTGTTGTATGCTTGCGGGGGCAAACCCACTTGCGAAACTGCACCAAATGTAGATGACATCAAGGTCAATGTAAAAATTATACGCTTGGATAGTGAACTTGCAAAGCTGAAAGATAAAAAAGCCATTGCTAATTTTCTCAAAAAATACCCTGATTTTGCCGAGCAATATATGCAGCAAAACCGTATGCCTAGCGATACCATTGCCATTGACCAAATTTATGCTATGATACGTGAGCCACACTTAGATACTGTCTTTCAAGATGTAGCTGAAAAATATAAAGATTTGACTGCACTCAAAAACGAATTTGAACAAGTTTTCAGATATCTAAAGCACTACTACCCCGATTTCAAAATTCCAAAAATCTATACTACCATCACAGGTTTAGGCAGTTTTTATGGTACAGATCTGATGGTAACAAAAGAGATGATTGTGATTAGTCTTGATTTTTTTATGGGAAACAGGGCACGCTACCGCCCGCCCGTGGAGCTGATGCCTGACTATATCTGGAGGCGTTACAGTGAGGCTTCTATTGTGCCTACCGTAGTGATGGGTATTTCTAACCGCTACAATAAAACCAATTTTGAAGATAAAACCGCCGTGGCAGAGATGATTTACTATGGCAAAGCCTATCACTTTACCAAAGCTATGATGCCTTGCCTACCCGACTCGGTGCTTTTTGGATACACCACCCAAGAACTCAATAACATAGAAGATGATAAAAACCGCCAATACATCTGGGCGCATTTGATAGACAAACAAGTGCTTTTCAATACCAATCAAAAAATAATTCAGCTTTATATGGGCGAACGCCCCTTCGTGGCTGAAATCAACAAAGAGTGTCCAGGACGGATAGGACACTGGCTGGGCTTCAGAATGGTACGCAAATACCTCAGCCGTCAGCCAGAGGTTACGCTACAGGCACTCATGGAAAACACAGAAGCAAGGCAAATTTTTAATCAATCGGGCTATAATGCAAATTAGTTAAAAGTTGAATTTGGGGGTTAGGTGAAAAGTCTTTCAGATAAAATTTTGTATGATTCCCATTAGGGATAGCACCGCTTGATTATCAATAATCTAACCCTATTTGAGGAAGCCCTAAATATGAATTCTTACTTGCATTAGTCCAAACAACTGATATGTTATGAAGTAGAAAACCACATAGTATCATAGAACACATAGAGAAGGTTTTACAAAACAAGATGTTGTTCATTACTCCCCCCTTTTTCCTAAGTGAAAATAACCTCTAATGCTAACGAGGGGAACGTTAGTCAGGCAGGATTAAAAAACAACTGACTGCATTATTGCAAGTAAAAGACATTCGCTAATATTTCATAGCTGGCTTACTCAGGCATATTTGTTTGAACTTACGGGTAGTATTCTCATTTTAAATAGGTTTTTCTGAGTTGCCCAATTGCTGATTGATGTCGTGTATGACTGCATCTAGCTCTTGAGCACTCTGGCCGAGCATCTCTAGATAGGTTTTGTTTTCTTGACTTTCGGGGTTTTCAAGGTCAAGTATATTCACTAAGCCTAGAATATTGGCAAGTGGGCGGCGCACAGCGTGGCTATTTAAGAAAGAATAATTGCGTAGTTTTTCATTGGCAATTTCTAGCGTGTGTGTGCGGTCTCTTACTTTTTGCTCCAGGTTTTCATTGAGTAGTTGTATTTTTTCCTTTGATTCTGCGAGTGCTGTATTTTTTTCTTCTAGTTGAAGTGAGTGAGTGTGCCAAAATTTGTTTATTCTGTGCTTCCAGTATTTGGCGCAGATGTTTTTGTCTTTGGTGGGCTTTTTGAAGAAAATAAAGCCAAGCAATGAGTATTGTTGCCAAAATCAGTATGGCAGCAATAACCATGAGCTGCATTTGTATTGCTTTTTGCTGCGTCTGTATCTCAGCATTTTTGAGTGCTTGTTCTTTTATTGTAACTATTTAGGTACTCTTGAATTTGACATTTTTTTTGCTGTTAATTTCAACTAATGTTTCAAAGAGATTCATTTCTTGTTTTCTAATCGTTTTAATGACTCCTTGAATACGTGCATATACCTCAGTTCCTTTGAGTGTTCTAAAACTCATAGCTACTTTTTGCTTTATCTTGATGACCCGAATATCCTGTTCAGCCCTATTATTTGTAAAAGGGACGATTTCTATTTGGGCAAAAGCAAGCACCCCCGCTTGTTGTTGGGTCAAGCGATTCAATAAATTTCTACCCTTAGAGTTTTTGGGTCTTTCTCTGGCACTTTTCGTTGGAGGGGGTTCTTCTTTGTCGGCTTGTTGGCAGATTTGCTCATAGCGTGCTTTCCAATCATCAAAATCAGGGATAACACTGCGTCCTTTATCGCTGGCTTGGTACATAGCTAACAATAAATCTTTCATAGCCACCGCCCAGATGCTTCCTTGTGCTATCAAAGCCTGTAATTCTCGCAAGATATGGGCATTACAAAGGGCATGTGAGCAGTTCTCAAAGCTAAAATAGCTTTTCCAGCAGTCGTGTATCATCCAGCCTTTCAACTTAGGTACTAGGGACGAAGTACTTTGAAGGGCTTCTAAACCACGTTTAGGATGAACAAAAATACAGCAAAATAAACTACTACACACGGTATGAAACCAATGTAAACTACCTGCTACACGCATATCCGTTTCATCTACGTGAGCCAGCTCAGAAGATGATAAAGATGCTTTGATGGCTTGCTCTACGGGTTCATTGGACTCATACAAACGCTCATTGGCTGAATAAATAGTACGCTCATTGATGCTTGTACCATAAAGATCACCAAATAATTGACTCACCTTTGCATAAGGCATCCGAAAATCTACATTCAACATACTTACCAAAGTCAAGGCTCTTACTCCATACTGAACAGGAGCAGTAACCTCGTCAGGAAACGAACCTATATGTAATTGACCACAACAAGTAATTTTACCAAGGCGATGTTCGGTTACTTCTAAACGAGGGGTGGGAATGTCAAATACTTGACGACGAAGTTGAGATGTTTCAAAACAATCCGAATCACTAAAATTTTTACCGCAACAACTACAAGAGGTGGGCAAATGAATGACCGAAATATCTGGTTCTGAAACCATTTCTAAGCTCTTCCCTTGATGACCCTGCTGACCTCCTTGCTTTTTACCCCCTTCTTTGGGAATAGCTGGCTTTAACGTCTTTTTCTTGTACCCCTCACTACTTGGAGGTTTATGACTATTGCTTGAATCCATACCCAAACGACAACGAAGTTCAGCATTCTCGGCCTCCAAAGAAGCTATCTTTGCAAAACATTCTCGCAAAAGATGATGTAAGCTTTCTATGTCCTGAGGTAATTCCATGACCCTAAATTAAAACTTCTTTCCTAATTTTACAAGTACCTAAATAATTACTATTTTTTTATCTATTAAGAGGCATTGCTTGTAGTAGCTGAGTGCTTTTTCATAGTCATCAAGCATAAAATAAATATTGCCTATGTTGTTGAGGCACATACTTACATCTGCGAGGTTATTAATTTTTTGAATAATGGTGAGCGTATCAAAATATTTTTTGAGTGCTTTCGGGTACTGCAGTTTGTACTCATATACCATACCTATATTATTAAGCGTAATTGCTTGCCCTCTTAGTAAAGAAACTTAAATAAATTGTACAAAAAAGTTATAGTTTTGTTTTTC
>CAYZQI010000042.1:0-31541 GCA_964480455.1 uncultured Cytophagaceae bacterium | reverse complement strand
AGTACCTCAAAAATGAGAAAATACTCAAAACACTCATTGATTTCAAAGCTAATAAGGTTTTTAAAGGCTTCTCTACTTACACTGCTATTACTATCCTGAATAAAAACTATACTAATGAGTATTTTGAATACAAAGAGCTTAAAAATGATAAAATTAAGTCTGTAAACCATATCAAATTTAGTAGTTTGAGTAAAAAAGACTGGTCATTTTCAGATAATGCAGACCAAGATTTTTTGAAAAACCTAGAAAAAGGTAGAAGCTGTGCAATCAAAGATTTTTTTGATGTGCAGTATGGCTTTGCAACACTAAGAGACAAAATTTTTATTGCTAAGACCGAAGAGTTTAATAAGGAATTGGTGTATTTTAATGGTGAACTGCTTGAAAAAAGTATCTTGAAAGTAGTTATCAAAGGCTCAAAATTCAAAGGAAAGATTGATGAGCGTGAGAAAATACTGTTTCCATATCAATTTGAAGATAACCGATACCGTGCAATAATAGAGGAAAAACTCCAAGAAAAATATCCTTATGCTTATACTTATTTGCTCAAAAATAAAGCAGAACTCGAGAAAAGAAACCTCGATAAAGGAGCATTGTGGTATGAGTTTGGAAGAAGTCAAGGCGTACAAAGTATTCATCAAGAAAAGATTGTACTCAGTACATTGGTAAATGGACAAATAGATTTTTACAGAGTTCCGAAAGAGGTGATGATGTACTCGGGTTTGTTTATCACCAAAAATCAAAAGGTTTCAGACTGGGCTTTGATAGAAAACACTTTAAAATCAGAAGAATTTTACAAATATATTAGGCTTACGGGAAAAGATTTTTCGGGCGGCTACAAGTCTATTACTTCCAAGCAAATCAAAGAGTTTAAGCTAAGTGTAGATAGGGCAAATTGAGCAACCCTCTCTGCGGTTCGTGTCCTCACGGCCTACACCTAGCAGCTCTTCCTCGAGACTTTTTTACAGAAACACTTGCTTTTCCAGAAAACGTTGCTTAAGTTTGTCTATCATCTATGAGATCAGTATTCCCCTTCATACTGAGCCAAAAATAGTAATTTGTGGATAGAGGTAGGCTTTGCTCGGGGGGGGAAGTGTAGAAATTACAGCAGGTTTTTAGAGAATGTGAACTGAAGTTCGTGTAGATAAATGTTCTCATCAATTCTAAAAAAAAACTCAAAAAAATACCCCAAAAATTCGTAGCTTCGCAATTGAACAAAGAGAAATACGACCATGGCAAAATATATCAATCCATATACAGATTTTGGTTTCAAAAAACTTTTTGGCGAAGAAGGCAACAAAGACCTTTTGATTGATTTTTTGAACCAACTTTTGCCTGCCCACCATCAAATTGCGGAATTAAATTTTCGCAATGTGGAAAATTTGGCTGATTTGTCGGCAGAAAGAAAAGCCATTTTTGATATTCACTGCAAGGCACTTTCAGGCGAAAGGTTTATCGTAGAAATGCAAAAGGCAAAGGTAAAATACTTCAAAGACAGAAGTTTATTTTATGTAACTTTCCCTATCCGAGACCAAGCCCAGCAAGGCGAATGGAATTTCAAATTAGCCCCTATTTATTTTGTAGCTATTCTAGATTTTGAGTATGACGAGGCAGAAGAAAGGCGAAAGTTTAGGCGTGATGTAGCCCTCAAAGACCAAGACGGAGATGTATTTTTTGACAAATTACATTTCAAGTTTTTGCAAATGCCTTTGTTTCATTTGCAAGAGCACGAGCTCAAAACCCGATTTGATAAGTGGTGCTACTTTTTGAAAAACTTAGAAAGCTTTGACCATATCCCTGCCATTCTGAATGAACCCATTTTTCAAAAAGCTTTTGGTACAGCAGAGGTAGCAAGTTTGAGTGCAGAGCAGCGAGCAATTTACGAAGAAAACCTTATTCAATATTGGGGTATGAAAAGTGCTATTGAAACAGCAATGGAAACAGCGGTTGAGGAAAATAAAGTTGAAATTGCCCGAAAAGCAATTAACAAAGGTTTTGATAATGAAACTATTGCCGAATTAACGGAATTGACAGTTGAACAAATCGAGCAGCTGCGTAACGAAACAAAGAAAAACTGACGACAACATTGTATTTGTGGTAAGGCGAGGGGCATAGGTGCTAAATTGAAACAGCTATGCTTTCTATTTACATTGTGCTTATGGAAACGATAGTGCTATCAAGTCCTGCCCTGCACAAATGCTTTTTCGTTCTCATCAATTCTAAAAAAAAACTTAAAAAAATACCCCAAAAATTCGTAGCTTCGCAATTGAACAAAGAGAAATACGACCATGGCAAAATATATCAATCCATATACAGATTTTGGTTTCAAAAAACTTTTTGGCGAAGAAGGCAACAAAGACCTTTTGATTGATTTTTTGAACCAACTTTTGCCTGCCCACCATCAAATTGCGGAATTAAATTTTCGCAATGTGGAAAATTTGGCTGATTTGTCGGCAGAAAGAAAAGCCATTTTTGATATTCACTGCAAGGCACTTTCAGGCGAAAGGTTTATCGTAGAAATGCAAAAGGCAAAGGTAAAATACTTCAAAGACAGAAGTTTATTTTATGTAACTTTCCCTATCCGAGACCAAGCCCAGCAAGGCGAATGGAATTTCAAATTAGCCCCTATTTATTTTGTAGCTATTCTAGATTTTGAGTATGACGAGGCAGAAGAAAGGCGAAAGTTTAGGCGTGATGTAGCCCTCAAAGACCAAGACGGAGATGTATTTTTTGACAAATTACATTTCAAGTTTTTGCAAATGCCTTTGTTTCATTTGCAAGAGCACGAGCTCAAAACCCGATTTGATAAGTGGTGCTACTTTTTGAAAAACTTAGAAAGCTTTGACCATATCCCTGCCATTCTGAATGAACCCATTTTTCAAAAAGCTTTTGGTACAGCAGAGGTAGCAAGTTTGAGTGCAGAGCAGCGAGCAATTTATGAAGAAAATCTTATTCAATATTGGGGTATGAAAAGTGCTATTGAAGCAGCAATGGAAACAGCGGTTGAGGAAAATAAAGTTGAAATTGCTAAAACAATGCTAAATGACAATGAGCCTACTGAAAAAGTAGCAAAATATACAGGTTTGACAGTTGAGCAGATAGAAAAAATACGTAATGAACTAAAAAGGAAAATTTGAGAACAACATCAGAACAGCCCTATCACGCATAATCCCTAAAACCCTCACACTTTCTACAAACAAAAAAACACCCACCCAAAAAAAATGATTTTAAAAGCATTGAAACCAAGGAAGGCACTCAACAAAGCCTTTTTAAAAGTAAAGCCCAGTAGGGCTGAATTTGAAGAGTTCAAGGGCAACCTTATTACGTTGCTTGACAGAATCAACGACACCGAAAGCGAGGAATTTCATAAAAACTTGCTTTCAGACTTTCTGAAAGACACTTATTACAAACAGAACCATTTTATCAATACCAAGGGGCGAAACGACCTTGTGATTCACAATGGGCAAAATGCCAGCTCTACGGTGGGGGTAATCATAGAAGCCAAAAAGCCAACCAACAAAGCTGAAATGATGAGCCCCCAAAAACTGAATACCAAAGCATTTCAGGAATTGCTGCTGTATTACCTCAGAGAAAGAATCACCCACAAAAATCTGGAAATCAAACATTTGATAGCTACCAACATCAACGAATGGTTCATTTTTGATGAGCATTTATTTGAGCGGCTATTTGCCCAAAACAAAGCATTGGTCAAGCAATTCGAGAACTTTGAAGCAAGCAAGAAAAGCACCGATGTTTTTTACAAAGAGATTGCCGAGCCTTTTATTGCCGAAATATTGACTCCGCTCCCTTCGGGAGGAGTTGGGGGTGGGCTTGAATTTACGCACTTCAATTTCAATGAATATTACGTAACCCACGGTTTAAACCGTGGGCTATGGGCTAAAGACGACAATGCCCTCATTGCTTTGTTCAAATTGCTTTCGCCAGCGCATCTGCTCAAACTTCCCTTTGCCAACGACAGCAACAGCCTCGACAAACGCTTCTACAGCGAGTTGTTACACATCATAGGGCTAACAGAAACCAAAGAAGGAGGCAAAAAACTCATTCAGCGAAACAAGCAAGGCGAAAGACACTCAGGAACTATCCTCGAAGATGCCATCATTCAATTGGATAGTTTGGATAAACTGAGCCGACTCGAGAAGCCAGACCAATATGGCAATACACAGCAAGAAAGGCTTTTTAGTGTGGCACTCGAGCTGAGTATCACTTGGATAAACCGTATTTTGTTTCTAAAACTGCTAGAAGCACAGCTCATCAGCTACCACAAAGGCGATAAATCCTATTCTTTTCTCAACCTCGAGAAAATCAAAAACTATGACGACCTCAATGGTTTGTTTTTTCAGGTATTGGCACGCAAATACGCCGAGCGCAACCAAGACGTAAAGCAGCTATTTGAGAAAGTTCCTTACCTCAATTCTTCGCTCTTTGAACCGACCGAACTCGAGCAGCTTACTTTTTTTATCAGCAATCTGAAAGACAAAAACATTCCGATTTTTTCGCAAACGGTGCTGAAAGACCCACAAGGCAAGAAGCGAACAGGCAACCTAGACACGCTGCAATATTTGTTGGCATTCTTAGATGCTTATGACTTTGGGGCAGAAGGCGGTGAGGAAATCCAAGAAGACAACAAAACGCTCATCAATGCTTCGGTGCTGGGATTGATTTTTGAGAAAATAAACGGCTACAAAGATGGCTCTTTCTTTACGCCAGGCTTTATCACGATGTATATGTGCCGTGAGACCATTCGTAAGGCGGTGGTGCAGAAATTCAGCCCCCTAGCCCCCAAAGGGGGAATCAATACCATTGAGGATATTTATGAGTTGATACCGCATAAGATTTCAAGAAAAAAAGCCAATGAGCTAGTAAACAGCCTCAAAATATGCGACCCTGCCGTGGGTTCGGGGCATTTTCTGGTTTCGGCATTGAATGAAATCATTGCCGTCAAAAATGATTTGAAAATTCTGGAAGACAAAAACGGCAAATCGCTCCACCGCTACGAGATAGAAGTAGTCAATGATGAACTCATCATCACAGACGAAGAGGGCGAGCTATTTGAGTACACACCCAACAACAAAGAAAGCCAACGCATACAAGAAACCCTTTTTCACGAAAAGCAAACCCTTATTGAAAACTGCCTTTTTGGAGTGGACATCAACCCCAATTCTGTCAAAATCTGTCGCCTGCGCCTTTGGATTGAATTGCTGAAAAATGCGTATTATAAAGAACAGCCCCCTAACCAGCCCCCTAAATCCCCCGAAGGGGGACTTTCTAAAACTCCCCCTTCGGGGGTTGGGGGGCTGGCTGGGGGGCTGCTAGAAACCCTCCCCAATATCGACATCAACATCAAATGTGGCAACTCTCTCGTGAGCCGCTTTGCCATAGATGCCGACCTAAAACAAGCCCTCAGAAAAAGCAAATGGACCATAGATACCTACAAAGATGCCGTAGCGACTTACCGAAATGCCGAAAATAAGGAAGAAAAACGAGCAATGGAAAGGCTGATTCTCGAAATCAAGCAGAACTTTTCTACTGAAATCCGAATGAATAACCCACTCAAAAAGCGACTGGACAAGCTGGCAAGTGAACTCTATCACCGCTTTACAGGTACTTATCTTTTTGAACCCGATACACCCTACGGAAAAGGAGGAAAGGATTTAGAAAAAAAACGAAAAGATGAACAAGCAAAACTTGAAAAGGAAATAGAAGAAATCAACAACAAAATAGAAGAAATCAAATCCAACAAAATATTTGAAAATTCCTTCGAGTGGCGTTTTGAATTTCCCGAAGTACTCAATGACCAAGGCGACTTCGTGGGATTTGATATAGTGATTGGGAATCCGCCTTATTTTTCAATGTCAAAACTCAAAGAACAAGCAGATTATTTTTCAAAAGCAGGATATGAAACTTATTCTAAAGGAGCTGACATCTATTGTCTTTTTTATGAACTAGGCGGAAAAATTCTAAAAAATGAAGGAATCTTAACCTATATCACTTCCAATTCTTGGCTCAGAGCAATCTATGGAGAATTATTAAAGGCGTACTTTGTGAAAAATCTTCAACCTATTTCGCTCTTAAACATTGAAGATATTCAAGTATTTGAAGAAGCTACCGTAGAGTCAAATATCATTACTCTACAAAAAAGAAAACTGACCGAACCCTTTTCTGTGGTCAATTTAGCAAATAACTATGTACTTGGGTCATCTCTTACAGACTACTTTGAGCTGAATCATTTTGAATTTGCAGTACCAAACTCTTCCGAATGGTTCATTGGCAATCAAGCAGTAGGCAATCTTAAAGCAAAAATCGAGGCAAAGGGAAAGCAATTAAAGGAATTTAAAATAAGCATAAACTATGGAATCAAAACAGGTTATAACGAAGCATTTATCATTGATGAACAGAAGAAAAATGAATTGATAAACCTTGATGCAAAAAATGCGGAAATCATAAAACCCATTTTAAGGGGAAGAGATTTAAAAAAGTATAGCTATGACTTTTCTAATCAATGGATGATATGCACTTTTCCTAGCCTAAAAATTGATATTGAAAAATATCCATCAGTTAAAAATTATTTCCTTGAAATTGGAAAAAATCGTCTTGAACAATCGGGAAAACACGGAAGTCGGAAAAAGACAAATAACAAATGGTTTGAAACTCAAGACTCCATTTCATACTGGGAAGATTTTGAAAAGCCCAAAATTGTTTGGGGTGAGATTTCTGACAAACCAAAATTTACATTTGATGATGGAAGTTATTATGCAGAAGCTACGACTTTTTTGATGACAGGAGAGAAATTGAAATTTCTGTTGGCGATACTAAATTCAAAAGTTTCAGAGTGGTACTTCAACCTAATAGGCACTACAACAGGTATGGGTACAAATAGATGGAAAAAATACAAAATAGAATTATTGCCCATAAAAGTACCATCACCTGAGCAGGAAAAAGCAATCGAGGTTTTGGTAAATCAAATCCTCTCCATCAAAAAACAAAACCCAACAGCCGACACCACCGCACTCGAAGCCCAAATAGACCAACTCGTCTATCAGTTGTATGGCTTGACGGAGGAGGAGATAAGCATCATAGAGAAGGCATAAGGAAAATATTAATAATAAACCTGATAGTCCCTGATGAAAGGTGCATTTAGACGTTCCACTTTTTTTAAAAAGTGGAACGTCTATCTTCAAAGTAGCTATAAGGAAAATATAAAAAATAACTTCTCATACTTTTCTTTGCATCTTTGTAAAATATTGATAGTCAGCTACTTGGTATAACTAACAATTCACAATTCACATTGGTTGTTGTCAAGTTTTTGCCTGAGGACATATTCTAGAGCCCCTTCTTGGGAGATTTCTATTTCAAAGATTTCTTTTGCGTGCAGTTCATCAAGTGCGGCTTTGGCTTCGGCTATAGATTTTTTGAGTACCAAGGCGGCCTCCGTGATGGTGATTTTGCCTTGACTAGCTCGGGCGTGTGCAAGTAGATTTTCTTGATTTTGGGCGATTTTAGTAGCCTTGGCATTGCGGTTGCCTTCCCAAAGCAGCCACACACCTAAGAAAAGCGGCAATACTCCAAGCATCAATAGAATAATGATTATATCTGCATTGAAAATATTATTATTTACTTCATCTTCTATCACCAAGATACTGCCCCCCACCATCAGCATTCCCCAGATAATCATCAGTGTAGCGGTAATTTTTCTTCTAAATGACATTTTTGATGTGGGTTATTTTTGTGATAGTTTTGTTTTTTCACGGTAGTTTTTTTCCCATTGCCAAGCGGTGCGGGTCATATCATCAAGCGATTTTTGTGCTTTCCAGCCAAGTTCTTGGTTGGCAAATTGCGTATCAGCATAAATTTGTACTACATCACCCGCACGCCTGTCCACCAATTTATAGTTGAGTTTTTGGGCAGAAGTGCGTTCAAAAGATTGTATCACTTCCAAAACAGAAGAGCCTTTGCCAGTGCCTAGGTTAAAAAATTCATAATTGCTTTTTTGTTTATTTTCTAGCAGCCGCTTTACGGCTATGACGTGCGCCTGTGCCAAATCTACCACGTGGATATAATCTCTTATACAAGTACCATCGGGCGTGTTATAGTCGCTACCAAATACTTTTAGTTCTTGGCGAAGCCCCATGGCCGTTTGCGTAATAAAAGGCATCAGATTATTGGGTACACCAGAGGGCAGTTCACCAATTAAGCCCGATTCGTGCGCCCCGATAGGGTTAAAATAGCGCAAGGCAATGCTCTTCAAGGCAGGATAGGCACGCACGCTGTCTTGTATGATTTCTTCACTGATTTGCTTGGTATTTCCATAGGGCGATTCAGCTTTTTTGATGGCGGCTTGCTCAGTAACAGGCAGCGCGTCAGGCTCGCCATATACCGTACAAGAAGAAGAAAACACCAAATTAGGAATATTGTATTGCTGCATCATATCAAGCAAATTGATGAGTGATAGCAGGTTATTGCGGTAATACAGCAGCGGTTTTTCTACGGATTCGCCCACGGCTTTGAGTGCTGCAAAATGTATGATGCCTGCTAGGTCGCTTTGTTCTTTAAAAAAATCCTTTACCTGCTCAGTGTCGCAGAGATTAAATTCATAAAAATCGGGGCGTACTCCTGTAATGGTTTTAATATTTTGAAGTATGTCTAAGCTAGAATTAGAGAGGTCATCTATGATAACTACTTCAAAGCCTGCTTCTATCAATTCTACGCAAGTGTGAGAACCTATATAACCTGTGCCGCCCGTAACTAATATTTTTGCTTTTTGCATTTTTTGATTTGTATTTGAGATGGATTACAAATCTAAAAAATAAATGTGTTTGAGCGTCATTCTTGAAAAAGAATTTCTCATAAAAATAACATGATTATATAATCAAAAAGTAGATAAATCAAGTTAGATAATAATAAAACCATTTAAAAAATAAAATGATAGGAATTTTTAATGACCCACGCTACGATATATTGCGAAATAGGCTCAATGCACCTCTTCCAGGAGCGGCGGCGCATCTGCAGATGGCACCCATTGCACGCATAGAACAAGCGCATCTTTTCCAACCCAATGAAAATACAAGAATTAGCAGTGTAATGCTACTTTTCTATCCTGAAAATGGCAGGTTACATTTTCCTATGATTGTTCGCCCTGAGAACTCAGGCGTTCATAGCGGACAGATTGCCCTGCCAGGTGGCAAAAAAGATGAAGAAGATGAAGATTTGATAGCGACTGCCTTGCGTGAAACACACGAAGAAATTGGCATCAAGATAGACCGTAGCCAAGTGCTAGGGCAATTGAGTCATTTGTATATCCCGCCCAGTAATTTTTTGGTCTATCCTGTGGTGGCAGCCATAGAAGAAAAACCTAGCTTTGTGCCTTCTCCTTATGAAGTAGCAGAACTCTTGAGCGTAGATTTGTATGATTTCTTAGAAAAGCACCCACGCCAAGAACGTGAGATAGAAGCACGCTACATGCGCGCCAAAGTACCTTGCTATGAGTTAAATGATAAAATTGTATGGGGGGCTACTGCTATGATTTTGTGCGAACTCCATAGCATAGCCAAGGAGTTACTGCTCTAAAATAAATGTTTAAACAATCAAAATATTTTTATAAAAAAACGGTTTTGGAAAGAAGATTGATAATTATTAAATAACAATCAAAACATTCTAAATACCTCTATATTTTATTTACTTATGAAATACAAATAGAAAAATGACAAGACAAATTCTCATTATTGATGATGACCCTATCAATAATTTAATTTTAAGAAAGGAATTAGAAAAAAAGAATCATTCAATTGAGTTGATTATTTTTGAAGACGCCCTCAAGGCCATGCGTTTTATAGAGGAAGAAAGCCAACTGCCTAATTTGATTCTGCTTGATATCAACATGCCTGAGATGAGTGGATGGGAATTTTTGAGGCAACTAGAGCAGAAAAATATAAACCTTGCTGTTTTTATGATTACTTCTTCGGTAGTCAAAAAAGACCAAGAAAAAGCGAAAAACTTTCCACTTATCAAAGATTATCTTATCAAGCCACTCTCTGCACAAGATTTTGATAAAATCGTCAAAATTGTTTTATAAATTGATATTTTTGAGTAATTTTATTCATTCAAAAGAAGAAAACAAATGCCACCATAAATCGGATTGTTTTCTTCTTTGATTTTTTGAGTAAATTATCAATATGAAAGAATACCTAAGCGGAGAAGCTGATAAACTCTCTGAAGCCGAGCGCACCATAGAAAAAGCTCTGCGCCCCTTGCACTTTGAGGATTTCAGCGGGCAGGAGAAAATCATTGCCAACCTCAAAGTATTTGTGCTTGCCGCCAAAAAACGAGGAGAAGCCCTAGACCATGTACTGCTGCACGGGCCTCCTGGCTTGGGCAAAACCACCCTCTCCAACATCATAGCCAATGAACTCAAAGCTGACATCAAAACTACTTCTGGCCCCGTACTAGACAAACCCAGCGACCTGGCAGGCTTGCTCACCAACTTAGAAGCCAATGATGTACTTTTCATAGATGAAATCCACCGCCTCAACCCCATTGTAGAAGAATACCTCTACTCTGCCATGGAAGACTACAAAATAGACATTATGCTGGATAGCGGTGCCAATGCACGCTCTATACAGATTGGGCTAAACCCTTTTACACTCATTGGGGCTACTACCCGTGCAGGCTTGCTGACTGCCCCGCTAAGGGCGCGTTTTGGAATTAATGCACGCCTAGAGTATTATGATGTGGAGCTACTTGCAAGCATTGTAAAGCGTTCTTGTACTATCTTGCAAACACCCATAGAAGAGGAAGCTGCCACCGAAATAGCCAGACGCAGCAGAGGCACGCCTCGTATTGCCAATAACCTACTGAGGCGTACTAGAGATTTTGCACAAGTAAAAGGCAAAGGAACTATCACGCTTGCCATCGCAAAAATGGCACTCGATGCCCTTGAGGTGGACCAGTACGGACTTGACGAAATGGACAACCGCATTTTGAGTACCATCATAGAAAAGTTCAAGGGCGGGCCTGTGGGTATTTCTACCATTGCTACTGCCTGTGGCGAAGAAGCCGAAACCATAGAAGAAGTTTATGAGCCTTTTCTCATCAAAGAAGGTTTCATCAAGCGTACCTCAAGAGGGAGGGAAGCTACCGAAAAAGCATACCAACACCTAGGGATTGATTTCAAAGGAAGTAACCCTAGCTTGTTTTAACTGAGTATAAATTATCTTGAAATTTAAGCAAACAAACTATGCCTAGCACGTTATAAGACTAAATTTGAAAATTAACCTATTCAAAACATATATGAAAAACTATTTTATTTTGACTTTATTGGCCGTATTGGCAAGTGTTTCGCTCTCAATGGCGCAAAAGAATAAAAAAAATAATACGCCTGAAACAGAAAGCGCACCCACAACTGAAACAGTAGCGGTAAATACTGACTCTCTCGAGAAAGTGCGCAAGCCCCTTTCTGCCGAAGAACTTAGCCAACAAGCCATCTTTTATGATATGGAAAAAGCCTTGCTCAAAGCAGATAGTGTATATGTGATGGATTTCCCACAAGGAGGATTTTCAAATCTGCCCGAGAAAATGGAACAGCTCATTCACTTACAAGCCCTCTATATGGGTGGGGCAGGTATTGTAGAACTTGATGAACGCATTGCAAGCCTACAAAATCTGCAAATACTTGACCTCAAAAACAATAATCTTGAAAAATTACCGCAAGAAATGGCAACACTCAAAAATCTGCAACGCCTTTATCTCCGAAATAATAAATTCAAAACCGTACCCACAGTGATAGGGCAAATACCTAACCTTGAGGAACTAGACCTAAGTCTTAACCTAGGGCTAATGAAACAAGGCACAATCCCCGCCGAACTCTCTCAGCTTACGCAACTGCGTATGCTCAACCTAGAGGGGAATATGCTTGCCAAACTACCCGAAAGTTTGCTTAGTCTTGCCAATCTAGAGCAACTCATCTTGAATGTAAACCGACTCAAAGAAATTCCTAATTTTATATTTGGTTTCAAAAAACTCAGCAGGTTAGAACTCCGACAAAATGGACTGACACAAGTGCAAGAGCAAATCAGTAACTTGGCAAGCCTTGAGGTACTTAGCCTGCAGCGCAATCAGCTCAGTAGCTTGCCCAATGGCTTGGCACAGCTCAAAAAACTCAAAGCATTGAACCTTTCTCAAAATCAATTCCAAGAATTACCATCTTGGATTAGCTCATTGAGTAATTTAGAAGAGCTAGATTTGTCTGAAAATCAACTTACACAACTGCCAAGCGGACTAGGAACACTCAAAAAATTAAAAGTACTGAGGCTAAACGGAAATAAAATATCAGCAGAAGCTATCAACCAACTCAAAAACCAATTGGGTACAAGTACAAATATCATTTTTTAGAATACTAAAAATCAAAGAGGCAAAACTTGCCTCTTTTTTTATATACATAAATCAAAAAGACCATGAGAAATTCCTCACTTTCAGGTGCTTCTATGTTTAGTTTTGCCTCAGGAGTCGTCATCTTGGCATTGATTACTTTCGGGATATTGAGTTGGATAGGTATGCCCATTGGCAGCTTTGTGGATTGGTTGGTAGGCATTATTAGTTTTATTTGGCTAATGACCGTAGTAACTGTGCCTTGGAACATACATTTTGAGGCGAAAGAAGTGCTCAATGATGCCCAAACTTCCAAGGAAAAAAATATTCAATTTGATGATAACAAACTGAAGTATGTACGCAAACTAGCATTTTGGGGGCTAGTGTTTGCACTTATTCTGCATATTATTTCTGCCGCAGTGCTCTATTGGCTGGCATACACAGAAGTAAGCCAAGTAGGTTATTATGGCGCAATTGCTGCGCTGCTGCTTACTTTGCTGCGCCCTTCGGTGAGGGCTTATCAGTATATTTCCATGCGTTTGTATAGCATCAGGCAAGAGATTCTTTACCCACGCGATGACGTAGCTACCATCTATAGCACATTAGAAGAGTTAAAATACCAAGTCCAAGACCTGAAACATCTATTAGATGAAAACGAAAAAGAATCTTGGCGCAATGTATTGCAAGGTAAATTGAACACACATCAAAATCAACTCACACACCTAAAAACCAATCTGGATAACCTCACAGAAAGCAATCAAAAAGAACACGAACGCATCGCAAAGGAAACTCAACATGCTGTAGCACAACTCAGCGAAGACGGAAAATTTATTGATAACTTAGTAGAAATTATCCGATTCATCAAAAAAGTTTAAGGATTGATGAATGCACAAATGAGCAATTTATTTGATTGTCTGACAATTTCTGTGAAAATCTGTAGCATCGGACTGAAAGCCCGCTGGCATTTATGTTCTGAACAGTATTCAGCCTATCTTATGAAACACTATCACAAAAATTGTCAGAGAACCATTTATTTGATACCTAGCCCTCTGTACTGAATAGAAAGTTCAATGCGAATTGGACTGAATATTAAGTATTACAAATGCCATTGTTATCACTACTACCAAAGGGTTTAGTACAAAAACCGTATTCATGTTTTCGCTAGGATAGTGGGCGTAATACCACACATACATCAGATAATTGAAAATTAAACTAACTCCCAAACTGAGAAAAATCAATAAAGCACTTACCCACATAGGGGCTTGAGCAGTTTTATCTTCTTGTTTCTTGGGCCAGTTGGTTTTGTATTGAAGGTCTATCCAAAGAATCCCAAACAACATCAGTAATTCAGGAAATACAAACAAGGATAAAATACCTCTCTCTGTCATTTGTGATGGGTTTATATTTTAAAAATTGAATGTTAAGTATATCTTACGTTTCGCTAATAATCAATTTTGCAAAAAAGATTTAAACATTATTTTAACGCTGTTTTTTTGTTCAAGAATAGGTAAATACAGAATTAAATTTCACCTGTTCTCGAGTCTTGAAATCTTGAATCTCTTAATGTTTAAAAAATAATTTATTTTGTTTAAATTAGTACCCAACATAATGCGTATTGAGGCTTATTCCCTTAAATTGTTTTTTGTGGGTTTCGAAACTAGCGAAACGTAAGTATATATTATTACAAGGTAAATACTTTCAAAATCAACAAGTAAGCGGAGGTTTAAATATGTAATATTTTTGACTTTTTTTAAAATCAGGGTTTCATTTATTACGTTGCAAATGACTAAATGAAACATAAACTTATGGTATAAATCAAAAAAAAACGTAACTTTGACCAAGAATTTCTTATTAAACCAAAAGCAAAACCTTATGCAAACTTTACTATCACCAAAAATAGCTTGGAGACAGTGGCTATGGCTTTTCTACCTATGGAGTATGGCAACATTTGCCCAAGCCCAAATCATAAGTTTTAACGATTGCGCCACAGCTGATGCAGCACTCGCAGCAGATATACTCAACCTGACTGATGGGGATATACTTAACCAGACTTTTACTGTACTTGGCACGGGAGCAGGAAACGGTTACTCTGCCACCCCAAACCCAGGTTGTGTAACAGGCGCACAACAAGATGCCTGGGTTCGCTTTGATACAGATGTATCTAGGCAAGTAGTATTTGAGTACACCCCCACCACAGGACAAGATGCTGCTTTGGTGATTTATGCAAGCAATACCGACTGTGCAGGTCTAGCACTTATGCGCTGTGCAAGCCTTACTGGAATCAACAATACCGAAACCATTACCATTAATGTAATTGCCAATACTAGATATTATGTGCGGGTCATTAATCTGACAGATATAAATGACATGGCTGGCGTGATGAGTGTCTATAAAGGCCCACGTGTCCTTGGCGACCTCTGCCAAAATGCTACCGAAGTTTCTATTGGAACTTGCAATTTTAATTACAATGTAGATGCTTCTTTCTTTAACAATGAAGGCAAAGCGAATCCAGTATGTGCCACTCCTGAAATAGACAGTTGGCTTAGATTTGAGGCAGTAGCAGGGCAGCGTGTAGGCATAGAATATACCAGCACAGGCTTTTCGGCTTCTTCGCTTGATGCAGCCATTGCAGTCTATGATGGTACTTGCGGAAATCTGATAGAAAGAGCTTGCGCCAACAATGTGGCAGGAGGAGAAAAAGAATTTTTTGAATACCAAGTAACCACCACAGGCACACAATACATCAGGGTGATGAATGTAGAAAACAATGAAACCCTCACGGGCAGTGTTTGTATCTATGAGGTATTCACACGTGAAACGTGTGCTGTACTAGGTACAGACCTAGGCGCGAGTGCCATTAGCCCGCTACCCTTGGGCAGTTGTGGCATAGATGTAAATATTTTTAATACAAGTGGCGCACCTGTTAGTTCTGACTGTATCGGTACTGTCGCAGTTAGCCGAGATGTATGGATTCCTTTCAGAAGTGCTACAAGCGAACGAGTACTTTTAGAATACTCTTCCATTACTTTTAGTAATATAGGCATTTCCATTTATGATGCTACCACCATTGATTGTGGTGCAAGTCCTACTTCAATTCCTCAGGGCTGTCTTGCCAATGCCAATGCCAATACCATCACCCTTGAGTTTGATGCAGTAGCAGGCACTACCTATTATATACAAATCGTGAGTGTGGACAATACAGCCTCACAAGGTACATTGTGCCTTTATCCTGCCAATAAGAAAGCCGAAGATAATTTCTTTACTGCCAATAGTTATGCCATTGATAACAGCGATTGTGGGGTGCAATTCAATGTATTGGCAGATTTTAACAGTACGGGTCGTGCTTCAATAGCCAATGCAGACCAAGCCAACTGCGCTATCTTGCAACCTGTACGTGCTGATGCTTGGGCATCTTTTACTACGCCTACACCGCTTGGTACACTCACTGAGATAGTAGTAGAATATGACAACAACAACCAAGATGCTGCCGATGCAAGTGATGTAGCTTTACTCATTTTTACAGGAAATGAAATCAATAACATTACACCCACTCCCGCTGCCCTTATTAATCCAATAGCCCCTGGCGCAGGTAATGAAATTGCATTTGATACATTTTATGAAGATATTACGATTGCAGCAAGTGGCGGAGAAGTATTTGCAAGGTTTGAGGTTATTACTGCAGGTTTTTATACAGTAGTAGGAGAGGCGGGTGATGCTCTTGATGTGTTTGTAACAGATGACGCTTTCAATCCAATTACTGGTCCTTTTACGCAAGACAATGGCTTCGCTACTTATACCGCAGAGTTTACCCCAGGGGTTTATTATGTTCAGGTATTCAATGGCACGGCAGCCCCAATTACCGATGCACGCATAGCAGTGCTTAGCCCACTCACTCAGGTAGCCTGTGTCAATACTACTACCGAAGGCATAGAGAGTTTTAGAATTGCAGGCGCAAACCTCACCCCTGATACAAAATACTACGTGCGCATTGCCAACATAGAACCCAACGACATCAATATTCCTACTGCTACCCAAACCGTAGCAGGCCGACTCTGTATCAGAGACGGAAATGTAGCCGACAATGACTTGTGTAGCACAGCACGTTCTTTGGTGGTGGGCGATTGTAACATCGAGTTTAACTTAGACAATGACCTAACCATCTTACAGCCCGAGGCTGGCGTGCTATATCCTGCTACTGCCTGCTTAGGGGGCAAAACAGTACAGCGAGATGCTTGGGCAAGTTTCAGCGCAATCAGTACCAAGACTACTATTGAATTCTTAGACCTCACAGGTGGAGGTCGTGATGCCGCCATCGCGGTCTATAGAGGTGCTTGCGGTGGCTTGATTCCCGTAGAAACCACTTGCGGAAGCTATTTTGTAGATGATACTGACCCTGCACAAAGGTTGGAGTCCATCTCTGTCAATACTATCATAGGAAATACCTACTACATACAAGTACTCAATGTGGGTACACCTGGTGATATGGACGGACGACTATGTGTATTCAATACTACTGAGCGAGATGTGTGTGATGACAGCGATTTGGTAAACCTCGTAGCAGATGCTTGTAATATCCGTATGAATGTACCTGCTACCTTTACCAATACAGGAATTAATTTTGATGCGGATACTCCCGAGATGTTAGCTACTTATACTGCTCCCATTGAGCGGAATACCTGTGGATTGACAGATATTGACTTTGCTTCATTGGGTGCAAGAGATGCTTGGGTGCGCTACATAGGAAATGGCGACCTAGTAACCATTCAGTATGAAAATCAAGAAGCAACAAGCAACCCTGCATTGCTACTTTACACAGCACTTGTAGGTCCAGGGCCAGTAGATTGCGGCACGGGCATTAATGGAGCTGGAAACCCTCTAAACCAATTTGCTTGTGCTAATGCCGTGAATAGTGCATCAATACAAACCGAAAGCATTACTTTCCAGTCGGTGGCGGGTCAGCTATATATCTTACGTGTGTTAGATTTAGCACCTACTAGCATGCAGGGAACACTTTGTATTTTCTCAGGAGAGCGCGCCCCTGCCGTAGCCTGTGACGCCGTAGAGGTGGATATAAGGTCAATCATTGGGGAAGATACAGATATAGGGGCTTGTAACGTGCAGTTCAATGTGCTGAGCAGTAATACCGATTGTGGCGCATTAGCCCCTGAATGTGGAGTACCTGCATTAGATTGCCAAAGTGTGGCTTGGGCAACTTTCACCACAGGGGCAGGCAGTAGTGTAGCAAGATTTCCACTCCCTGACAATGTAATGACCGTACAGTATGACAATACCACCAATAGTAGCGTAAACCCTGTGGATATTTCCCTAGAGATTTACCGTGCGGACCCTGACTGTAATACCCTTGTATTTGTAGGCTGCTCAGATGATTATGCCAATGCCAATCTTGAGCGCATTGAGCAGGTGAGTTTTACCTTGCCTGACATCAACGCAAGCACCACTTATTTTATCAGAGTTATTAGCAAGAGTACAGACAGAACTGCCTTTGGCAAATTGTGCATTTTTTATGGAGAAACCTTTGCGCGTCCTACTTGCGACCTCTCTCTTGACTATGGCACTCCCAATGGCGTTTGGAGAGATTTTAAAGTAGAAAGAACTTGGACTGATAGAACCATAGGGACTTCTTTTACTGACCCTGTGCCATGTGCAGTGGCTGGAGGGAGTAACCCTAAAGCACCCAACCCCCCGATTGTTACCAATGGCTGGATGAAATATGAAGTGCCTATTGGCAGTACCTTAGAAGCAATTACCGTACAGTTTGATAATACAGAATATGCTTCTACCAATCAAAACTCTGAAAATGCAGCATTGGCAGTATATGTTCAAAATATCGGGCCTACCATAGATGACCCTACTGACTGTAACTTAGCAAACCTAACACCTGTATCTTGCGCAAACAATGTCTGGCGAGGCACAGAATCGCTCACCGTTGGGGTAGTACCTGGGGCTACGTACTTTATTCGTGTGATGAATGTCTATAACAATAACAAAGACTTGCCCGGGCGTGTCCGTATTTTTGAATTCGTGAATTGTGATTTGGGAGAAGAATTGGTAGTTGATGGCGGGTTCAATGGCTGGGGACCTATCGAGATTGCTAACCCTGATGTCGACCCAAGTAACCCTACCAATACCATTACTTCTTGGTATGACATGAATACCTGGGAGTTCAACAACAATAACCCTCAGATAGAAAATTACAGGCGTACCCCTACGTTAGCCCAACTACCACGCCAAATCAATAGCTATGCACGCTTTGCAACAGACTATGGCTATCTGATTGATAATTCTAACAACAATGGTGCAGTTGATAGAAACTCTTTTGATAGACTGCGCCGCAAAAAAGGTGAGTTTAACCCTGAGGGGCGTTATGCAGTTTCGCAACAAGCATTTACCAGAAAAGATGGTGGATTTGGTAAATGGGATTTTTATGGCTACGGCAGAGGAATAGTAGGAGGGGAGTTTGTAGCTTACACAGGCTACGGAGGGCATACCTATAACAATTACTGCAGCCAAGGTGATGCAACCCCTTTTCGTGAAGAGCCTTGTACTGGATTTGGGCAATACGAAAGCAATTTACCTGCCCTTGTGCCACATACCGCAGATGCCAACTACATGATGCTCAATGGTTGGTGGAAACGAGACGGTAATACAGACCCAGGCAAAGCTTGGTGTGAAACTATGGATGTGAGCAGTACTGCTGGAACTACTCGCTATTATGTCTTTACAGCTTGGTTTCAAAACCTTATCGGTGCTGGTAGAAATATAGATGTGCCACAGCTAAGAGTAACCATCTGTGATATGGCAGCCCCCAATGACCCAGAGGTAATTAACCCTATTGATTTGGTAACGGCAGGAGATTTACCAGCACCTCTTGATGGATTTAGCTCTAAACTGCCCGGCGTTACGTTTACGCCTGCAGCTAGTAACCCCAATAACCTCACTTATCACTTCCCTGAGCCACCCAATAATGCCAATGTAAAAAAAGCCTCTCCATTGGGTTATACTTTTGGGGCGGCCAGTCCTTGCAATATACCCGGAGAACCCAACAACGCACGTGTCAAGGCCTTAGGCTCAGATTTTCTAGTGCCTGAAAGCCCCGACGAGTGGCTAGTAGTACGTTGTATCTACCGTGCACCCCAAGATGTTGAGCATTTTAACTTATGTATAGAAAACCTATCACTTACCAAAAATGGAAATGACTTTGCCATTGATGATATTTCTATGCGACAGTGCATCACCACTAATACAGACGCACTAGATAATCTCTTACGTGGTGATGCTTGTGAGCTTTCAGACGACCCTGCTGTGCTAGGTATTCCACTGGCAGTCAGGATGTTAGATTTCTCTGGCAAATTACTTGATGACCGTGTTTCGCTGACTTGGACGACCATCTCGGAGGGAAATCTTAGTCATTTTGAAATACAAAGAAGCACCAATGGAAGTGATTTTGTAGCCATAGGAAGAGTAGATGCCAAAGGTGCAGAACAAGCTCTTGCTTCTTATCAGTTTACAGATAGTGAGCTTCCTGTTGGTCAGCGGAAACTTCACTACCGATTGCGAATGATTGATAGAAATGGTTATCCTGAGTTGAGCAATGTGATTACTGTGAATATTGAGGAGCTGAACACCATCAAGCTAAAACTCTACCCTAATCCTGCAAGCAGTCAAGATGAAGTAGCACTTGAGTTTCAGGGTACAGCGGGCAAAGCACAAGTAACTGTAAGCGATTTGATGGGAACTCACCTTAAAGGGCAGTTTTTTGATACTACCGAAGGTGTCAATCAACTTAAACTAAGTACCAGAGGACTTGCTACGGGTATTTACATCATCAAATTACAAAATGGTAACCGCCAAGCCTCTAAAAAATTGGTAGTAAGCTACTAAGGCTAAATGAACACAATTTAGTTGGCAGAAGGTTTATCAATAAAAAGGAAGCACTTAATTTCTCAAGTGCTTCCTTTTTTTATGCTGGATACGTAACAGCAAGGTTTACAATCTTTTGATGATACAATGAGAAATCCAGTTATTTTTCTTTTTTCAATGAATTTCAATTTTCAATTTTATGATTGCTAAACTGTTGGCGTAGAGTGAGTTTACTAAATTTACCCGTGGCAGTAAGTGGAATTTGCTCTACAAATACTACATCATCGGGCAATTGCCATTTGGCAAATTCTGTGGAGAGGTATTCAATAATACTTTCTTTGTTGGGCGTTTTGCCTTGTTTGGGTACTACCACCAACAAAGGTCTTTCTCCCCATTTCTCGTCAGGAAGCCCAATGGCGGCTGCTAATGATACGTCTGGGTGTCCCATGGCTTTGTTTTCCATATCTACGGAGCTTATCCACTCTCCCCCTGATTTAATTAAATCCTTTGCTCTGTCCACGATTTCCATATACCCAAACTCATCAATGGTAGCCATATCACCTGTATCAAACCAGCCTTCAGCATTGACGGCGGGCTTGTCATCACCAAAATAGGTATGCACTACCCAGTTGCCTTTTACTAGAAGATGCCCTACGGCTTTGCCATCTCTTGGAAGTTCTTTACCCTCTTCATCAGTGATTTTAATATCTACACCAAACACAGGCCGTCCTTGCTTGATGCGGTAGCGGAATTGTTCTTCTTGGCTAAGGTCTTTAAGTTGGGGTACGGCACGGTTGATAGTTCCCAGTGGGCTCATTTCGGTCATGCCCCAAGCGTGGAGTAAATCAGCATCATGTTTTTCTTTAAAGGCTTTGAGCATAGAGGGGGGGGCAGCCGAACCACCTACTACCACATCACGCAGAGTGGTCATTTTTTTATTATTGGCATCAGCATATTCAAGCAGGGCAGTCCAGACAGTCGGCACGCCAGCAGCAAGACTCACCTCATATTTATCAATCAGTTCAAAGATAGCCTCACCGTCCATACGTTTGCCGGGCATAATTATACTACTGCCCACAATAGGTCCTAAATAGGAAATACCCCAAGAGTTGGCATGGAAAAGCGGTACTACCACCAATACAGTATCGCGAGAGGTCATACCAAATACGTCAGAAAGCCCACAAGCGTAAGAGTGCAATAAGTTAGATTTGTGGGTGTAGAGTACTCCTTTGGGGTTACCAGTTGTGCCAGAGGTATAGCAAAGCGAAGAACCACTATTTTCATCAAATTCGGGCCACTCGAAGGTGTCGCTTTCGGCATCAAGGAGGCTTTCATAGCAATACACATTAGGAATTTCGGTTTTGGGCATAAAAGCCTCTTCTGTCAAGACAATGTACCCTTTAACCTTAGGAAACTGAGCGTGTAGCCCTTCAACCAAAGCCCAGAAGATAGGGTCTATCAAGATGAATTGGTCTTCGGCATGATTGACAATGTAGGTAAGCTGTGCCACGGCAAGACGTGGGTTGATGGTATGGCAGATTGCGCCCTGCCCTGAGATGGCATACCAAGCCTCTAAGTGTCGGTGGGTATTCAGCCCGATAGTGCCTATGCGGTCGCCGTGTTTCAGTCCGAGTTTTTTGAGTGCATTGGCAAATTTCTTGACACGGCTCAAAATCTCGGGGTAGTTATGTTCTACGATTTGGTCGTCTTCTACACGGCGCGTAACTACCTTTTGATGGGTGTGGTACTTGCCTGCAAATTCTATACAACTTGCAAGATTGAAGGGTGTATTTTGCATACTTACATTCATAATTAATTGGATTTATGGGTTTTAGAAAATTTATTTTAAAAAGTATTTGGCAACAGAATATGTTTTTATCAAGTGAAAATTTAACTTATCAAATATCTTTAAAATTAATAAAAAATCTTGAACTACAAGCAAATAAAATAGAGATTTTGCATGTCCTGCACAAAAAAAGAATAGCTAGGTTTTTTTGATGGATACAACTGAGCAGTTCTCTTGTTTAATGTGCAGCTCCTTCACGATAAAATGTGGATTTAAGTAGGCTTGCAGACAGGAGCATCTAATTGCTAAAAACTGTACAGAGTGCTTAATAAAATGCGCTCTATGCGAACACAAGCGCAACCCTTTACAGCAGCTAGCTCTTATGGCTTATGGAGCTATTCCCATACTCTTTTTTATTGCCGTTGGGGAGCAGTCTGTTTAGTAGTATGACTCTTAACTTTAAAAAAATGATTCTTTGACAATTTTGTGATGGTGTGCGATAAGATGAGCTAAATACTGTTTAGAACATAAATGCCAGCGGACTGGAAGTCCGCTGCTACAGATTTCTACAAAAATTGTCAGACAACCAAAAAAATCTCCAGTTTGTTTGCCAAATTAGTATTCATATTTAAACAGCAAGTAAAATGTAAATAGCTACTTCAAATAAGCAATACATAACAAACCAAAGGCAGGCGAAGGTGACAGGCATTATTTATCCTAGTAGGTATATTTTTGTCTTCAAAAGATTATGCCTTGTGTGTATGAATGATACTGACTGAGGCATAGCTTGGCAAAAACAAGATATAACCTGCTGTTATGGACAAGATAGCTACCTCAAAACCTAGGAGAAATGAAATCTTCCGCTCTTGCTGCTTGTGTACTAACTAAATTTAGGTGCTTTCGCAACATTAAGTAAGCTGAAAACAATGTCTTGAAATTTTAGAGAAACAATTAATATTTTATTTAAATCAACTTAATAATTTACTTATGGCTCAAGGAACAACCCCCAGACAGCGGATGATTAATCTGATGTATTTAGTATTGACCGCAATGTTGGCTTTGCAGGTTAGCTCAACTATTCTTGATAAATTTATATTTCTGAATGGAAGTCTAGAGCAGGCTTTGGTAGCTGCCAAAGAAGCAAGCAGTAATGGACTACAAGCTCTCAAAGATAAGGTAGAAAAAGAGGGAAACAACTCGAAAGGATTGGCTACTGTCAAAAGGGCGGAAGCACTCCGCAAAACAACCAATGATTTGGTATCTGAGATTGATAGAATTAAATCTCAGCTCATCAAAGAAACAGGAGGTTTAGACGAAAACGGCAAACTTAAAAACCCTGCCGAAGAAGAAAAAGTAGCTATTTTTATGCTAGGGGCTGCTGGCAAAAATGATGGCACAGCTTATCAACTAGAAAAACAACTCAATGATTATGTGGACAAACTCATAAGTGAATATGCAGACTTAGGCTTCAAAAAGAGAGATTTTCCCTCACTTGCACAAGGAAATCTCAATAATCCACTCTACAAGAATGACCCTATTCAGCGCGGAAAGGACTTTGCCAAATCGAGCTTTGAGCAAACTCCCGTAGTGGCTGCACTTGCCGTACTGACACAAAAGCAAAATGAAATTGTACGCTATGAGCAAGAAATTCTCAAAAAATTAGGAGCTGCACCTGATAATCTCCCTAAATTTGATGAAGTGCGTGCCGCAGCTACTGCCGAATCAAATACTGTAGCGGCAGGTACTGAATATATGGCCACTATGTTTCTTTCGGCTACCAACAGCAAAGCAGATGTGAAAATGTCTGTCAATGGAAGTTTGTTAGATGTAAGTAATGGTGAAGGTGCGGTAAGGTTTATAGCCACAGGAACGGGCAAGCAGAAATGGTCAGGCACTATTTCGCTCAGAATGCCCGGTAGCGACCGAGACACTACCTTCACCATTGAAAAAGAATACAATGTAGTGCGGCCTACTTTGGTTGTGAATTCAGAAACTAACTTTCCGCTTTATAAAAATTGTGTAAATCCTCTAATTACCTCCGTGCCTGCGCTAGGGGCTGCCTACAACCCAAGCTATAGCGTAAAGAATGGACGTGCTATACCCGGAGGCAAAGTGGGCAGTGTGAGCATTGTACCTACTGCAGAGGGCAAGTGTGTACTTCGAGTAACAAGTGATGGAAAAGAAGTGGGAGAATCTGTGTTTACTGTAAATACAGTCCCTCCGCCTACTATTAAGCCAAGTATAGACATCACCAAACCTGTTCCGCTTGTTAATAGCATCACACTCGAGGTAAAACCTGATGAAATCTTTGCCCGAACCTTGCCCAATGAAGCAAACTACCGCATCAACAGTGTAGAGGTTTCACAATTTAGAAACGGTCGTCTGAAATTGAGTAAGACTTTCACAGGTAATGTATTAAACATGCGCCAATTTCCAGATAGACAGCCAGGCGATAGCTTTCAAATTAAAGTCATAGATGTAAGCAGAATTACGGTGAGTGCAGGCATAGAACAAACCAAAGTTACCAACCCGTATTCTAGCTTCTTGACGAGATAAGAACTGTTTTTAACATTTATTTTATGAAACCATAAAAAAAACCTTACTTTTGGTAAGGTTTTTTTTGTGTTTATGACAATGTTTTCTGTGTTGTACTCAATAATATACCACTCATAAGAAAGTTCCTTGCCAAGTCCAATAATTTGGGGGTAGTTCAAGGGTATTGAGGTCGATTGCTTGCTCAAATATTCCAAAAATGGCTGAACCTGAGCCAGTCATGGCAGCATAGATTGCCCCTTTTTTATACAGATGCTCTTTGGTATGTGCTAATTCGGGGTATTTTGGAAAGATAGAAGCTTCAAAATCATTATGAAGCATTGTTTTCCAATCGGAAATGGGTTGTGTAATGATTTCTTTGATGCTGTAGAGGGGCTTTTGTGGTTTAACGCCAGAGTAGGCTTCGCCACTGCTAATATGAATGGCAGGAAATACCAATGTTATGTGATAATCCTTTAAGTCAATGTTTACTTCCTCAAACACATCACCCTTTTCAACTGCCAGACGAGGGCGATTCTGTATAAAAAAGGCACAATCACTACCTAATTGCCTTGCATAACCCTCAAGTGTTGCTGCTGTTAGGTCAAGTTTAAAAAGCCCATTGAGCATTTTGAGCGTAAAGGCTGCATCTGCCGAGCCACCCCCTAGCCCTGCCCCTACAGGTAGGATTTTATGTAAATGAATGGCAACAGGCGCAATGTCAAAATCTTTTTTCAACAATTGGTAAGCCCTAAGGCAAAGATTATCCTTACCATCGGAGGGGATTGCTGCCCCGCTTTGTGTAAAATGTAGTTCATCAGAAGGCAGCACTTCAAGCACATCAGTACAAGTTATGGGGCAAAACAGGGAGATGATGTTGTGATACCCATCTATTCTTTTTTCGGTGATTTGTAATCCAAGGTTAATTTTAGCATTTGGAAAATCAATCATGCAAGGTTAGTTTTTTAATTAGAGTTGAGTACATACTTCTAGGTTTCAAAAGTAATGACTTTGATATAATTATTCAATATGCGGAATGGCAATGACAAGCGGTGCAATTTCATTTTCCTTTAACTTTCCTTCAAAACCAATTTCACCACCTTGGTAGTAGTACATTTGTGAGTCTTTGGGCATATAGGTTTGGAGTGCTTGCTGAATTTTACTGATGATGTCGCCTTCTGCCTGCCTAAAACCTTGCAAGATGCTTTCTAAATCAACTTCTTTTTTTGAATAAAGCATACAAAAATAGTCCATACCAAGCGTATTGTCAAGCTGTATGTATTCGTTTTCGCTGGGAAGTGCCATGGTATTTTTTGCATAATTAAAATATGGGCTTACATTATTCTTACTAGGGAAGACAGTATAAGTAGCACCAGTTAGGTCAGTACCAAAAGCATAAATATATACAGGGTTAGTATTTTGGACTAAAATCTTAAACAATGCCCCAGAGTGATAAGATCTATCCGCTTCATAGTACCTAAAGCGGTTTTGCTCTTTGTAGCGCACCTTCATATTTTTCATTGAGGTCAGTTCAAATTGCACCCGCCCGATAATAGAAAAAGGCTTTTCTTCTTTTTCTACCACCATTTCGTAGGCCTCGAAGCAGTATTTTTCAAAATCTTTGTATGACATCCAGATAAAGCCATCATCTCCCCAGATAGTCCCCCAGCTATTCATTAGTTCTACTGCTCCTCCGTTTTTATTATCATCATAGCCAATCACCGTGAGTGCGTGTCCTCCTTCGGGGTTGGCATTATCGGTAGCCTGCAGTTGCCAGTAGTCTTCTCCCTTGGCGTTTAGAAAAGACTCTGTGCAGCATTGTATGCCCACCACTACGGGTCTAGCTTCGGCAATACTTCTCTTGATAGCAAGTATTTTATGGGTAGCCTCAGCTTCAAAAAGCCTTCGGTATTCTTTTATTTTATGATTTTGGGCTTTTTGCTCTAGCTGTGGAGTAACCAATTGCCCACACTGCCCTGGAAATTCGTGAAAACTTACTGTGCCAATACCTCTGATAATTTCTAAGGCATTGTAAAGGCTTGTGCCTTCTTGGCAAAAAACATCACCCGCTGATTTTGCTTGCTCATAAATAAAATAAGGGGAGAGTGCATTTTCATTAATGAGTGCCTGCATCTCCCATTGGTTTTGCTCTGCCATCAAGATGGTACGTGCAGCATAGGAGATAGCCCAACCTACACACGTGCCATAAGCTCCTTGGTTTTGTGGAGTAGGTGCATATTTTCGGAGTGAAACGCGTGCGGGCATGTCAGCATCTCCTCTTGATACTAGCATAGGAGGTGCTAGAGGTACTTGGCTGTAGAGTGTATGGTCTAGCACACAGCCTTTACCGAAATCTTGTGCAAAGGCTGGTAAAGTAAATAGCGGAAGTAACAGACTAAGATAGACTATGCGTATTATTTTCATAGTGTTTTATGTAGTGTTGTATTTTTGTTAAGGCATCAATGATGTTTCACCAATTGTAAGGGTGTTTTTTGTAAGCAAAAAAACACCTCAACATTTGTGCTTATCTTGCAAAGAAGAGAAAATCTGCGCCAGGGTCGCTTTGCCCTAGTTCTCCCAATCTAGGGGTTGGATTGACCAGTGTAATGAACTCCATGATTTCTCCCATAGTCAAGATACCATCTGTACCGCCTTCGCTTCTGAATGCCTCTAGCAATCTTCTGCAAAAAGGCGAGTGTTGTCCTGGTCTGCCATCGGGTACATATTCTTTGCCTCCAGAAGTAAGATAGAGTTTAGATTTTAGCCTCATTTTGCGTCTGATAAGCTCCTCGCGGTCGGCATTAAAATTGGTTTCACTGCCACGCATTGCAATCAGTGGGTCGATAGTACCGCCAAAGCAAACATCCATCATAAGGAGTACCTGCTTGCAGTTAATATTGCTGATGTAGGTGCGTAAGTTTGAGTGGGCGATGTAGCTTGATTTTGATTCGTCATTGATGTCAGAGTCTTTTGCTACTACGTACCCCTCCTTAAAAATCTCATCAAACTGCCCGTGTCCAGCAAAAAAGATAAGCAGTTGGTCGTTGGGTTCATATTGGTATTGTGCATACTCTTTGATTTTGAGTATGATGTCATTTTTGGGTAAATTGGTGAGTACTTCCACCTCATAATCATAGATTTCTTTTAAGTCTCTGGCAATAGTATTGGCATCATTGACAGGGTTAGAGAGGTGCGCCCAAGTATCGTAGCGGTCTGTGGCAAAGAGCAGTGCGCGGCGTTTGCCATCTATGCGCTTTTTGGCTGTGGCTGCTGTGGGTTTATTGATGATAGATTTATTAACTTGAAAGGTTGTTTTGGCCTCATTGCCTCTGCTATCAATCGCCCTTACAGTGATGATGCTGTTCTCGCCAACCAGGGCAGTTTCTCCATCAAAATTACCATTAGGCATAAGGCGTGCAGGATTTCCATTGATGAGGACTGCTGTTACACCACTTTGGTCGTTTGCTTGCCCTACTACGGTAAGTTTGTCTGTGGTTCCTACCACAATGACTCCTCTTGTGGTAGCAAGCGGGGCAAAAATACGAATAACAGGCGGTGTATTATCTATCTGCTCGAGTTCTAGTTCTGCAATGAGTGCTTTGCTTGCTGAGGCATCTTTGTTTTGTTTTTTTGCTAATTGCAAAGCTTTTTTGGAGGCTTCTAGTGCGGGAGCAGTTTTTTTGAGTTTGGCAAGTACCTGCGCATAGAGGAGTTGATTTTCATAGCTTTCGCTAATTTGCAGTGCTTTTTGCGCCCATATTTCAGCTTTTGGCGTAAGCTGTTCATTAGGGCTAAGTTGTGCTTCTTTGGCATAGCGGTAAGCATTGTTTGCCAGAAAGTGATAATCTTCAGCAGATTTTGCAATGGAAAGATACTGGTTAAAGTCATTGTCGTGTCTTTCCATTTCCCTCATATTATAAGAGGCGATTCCTCTGATGACATAAGCCTTGTAGAAACGGCGATTGTGCAAGATAGCTTTGTTAGCATCTTTTTGTGCTTCTGCATCACTACCAAGGGCAAGTTTGAGCATGGCTCTCTTAAAGTAAGCCTCTGGGTTGTAGGGGTCTAGGTTGATAGACGAGGTATAGTGGTCTATGGCTTTTTCTTTTTCATTGATTTTGAAGAAGTATTCAGCAAGGTTAAGATGATTTTGGGCATCACCTGATTGAAAATTAACTGCTTTTTTGAGATAATCGTAGGCTTCATCTAATTTTCCTTGTTCTAGGTATATAAGTCCTAAAGTGCTGAGGGCGGCTGGGTAAAGCGAATTAATCCGAAAAGCTGCCTTGCAAGCATCTTGAGCTTGTACAAAGTGCTTGACACTGAGGTGGGCGAGTGCTTTTTCTACGTGAAAGTCGGCGTAGTTGCTAGAAAGTGAGATGGCTTTGTCAAAATCCCAAAGTGCCGTTCGGAAGTCGTGCAGTTTCATGTGTGCTTTGCCGCGCCAATAGTAGCTAAATGCCAGCTTTGGGGCAAGTTCTATGGCTTTGTTGAGGTCTTGGAGGGCATCATAGAAGCGACCCATTTTGTAATAGGTAACACCGCGCTGGTAGTAAGCATCTTCCGATTTATCATTGAGACGTAGGGCATAGCTGAAATCGTCAATGGCGGCTGTATATATTCTGGATTCACTTTTTTGTTTTCCGCTGCTGATGTATTCAGCTACAGTTTGTGCCTGTGTGTAGGTAAGAGCTAATAAACACATAATTAGCCCAAGTAAAGGTGTTTTAATTGTTGTTGGTGTCATCATAGAAGTAGCTAAAGAAATGTTTATTAATTTTTTGCTAAAACTAAGCAAAGTATTTCAAACAAACGAAAAGAAACTAATAAAATTTTGTGAACATTTAGTACCTTTACGAAATGTACTTATGTTTTGAATTTTGAAATGCTAAATTAATAATTCCTTACGTGTTTTTTTATACAAACGTTTAAATTTATTACATAGACAAGAGAAGCAACACGAAAGCTCATTTTTAATTATGTGAGGGCATATATCTTTTGTAGAAGGATATAAATCATTTGCAAAATGAATCCTAATAAGTGTCAGATTGCGCCCAGATTTCCCATGCCTTTTCAGCTTGCAAGTGTAGCATCTCTAAGCCGCTTTTGGTTTTGGCTTGTGCATCTTTTCCTTTTTTGAGAAACAGTGTTTCTTCTGGATTATAGACCAAATCATAGAGTAAATGCTGAGGGGTAAGCAAATGGTAGGGTAAGGGTGGGCAATCCTTCTCGTTGGGGTGCATACCTAGTGGAGTAGTGTTGATAATGAGCAGGTAACTACGCATGACTTGTGCATTTATTTGCGAATAGGTCAAATAATCGCCAGTTTTATTTTCTCTTGAAACTAATTTAAATTTTATTCCGAGCCCTTTGAGGGCGGCTTGCACTGCCCTAGAGGCACCTCCGGTGCCTAGTATTAAGGCACGAAATCCACTTAGACTTTGTAAATTGTTGTAGCTGCGCAATAAGTGTGTAAGTGATTGTAAGAAACCATAATAATCAGAGTTATGTCCCGTGAGTATGCCATCTTGGTCAATACTAATGACATTGACGGCCCCTACTTCTTGGGCAGAGCAAGCTAATTTATTGAGGTAAGGAATGATGGCTTTTTTGTAAGGAATGGTTACATTGAGTCCTTTCAAGCCCTTTGTATTACTTATGAGGTCTTTAAAGTCTTGTATGTCTCTCAGTTCAAAAAGCTCGTAGCTTGCATTTGTTATGTTTTCTTTTTTGAATTTTTCGGTAAAATACTTCCTTGAGAAAGAGTGCCCAAGGGGGTAGCCAATAAGTCCATAAGTTTGCATATCATTGTGTTTAACTATTGATTGATTTGCTTTTGATGTATTTGTATGTGGCCTCTCGCCCTGAAGAAGTAGTTAAATGAATAAATACTTAGGCTATTGTGTTGTGTTTTCTTCTTGCTCTTCAATTACAAAGACTTCTTCTTTGGGTTTTTTGAGGAAAAATTTTTCACGTGCAAAACGCTCAATGGCTTGCGAATCTGTGGCAAGAGCTTTCTGCTCACGTTCTATTTTTTTGATTTCTGCTTCGTAATATACTTTTTCTGCCTCTAACTTTTCTAAACGCTCTACACGATTGTATTGGGTGATCAGGTCATTGCTATCAAAGAAAGCAATCCAAAGTATGAATACAAGCAGGCTAATAAAGTAAAAGTTTTTAAATATTTTTGGGATTTTTCGTTTCATTCTATTATTTTTCTGCTTTTAAGTGCAATGATAGCTTTAATCTCTTAAAAACTCAGCTACTTCATCTATTTCTTTCCAAGACTCGAGGGCTAATTGAGCAGTGCTTTTGTGCCAATCTGTTCCGCTGTGCTTTGCTATGTTGAGTAGTGTTTGTATGCCTTGTTGCTGTGCTTGCTTAGAGCACTTCTTTAAAAAATTAGCATATTCTATCAAGAGCGTATAGTCGTTCCACTGCTCGCTGAGGGCAATTTTTGCATCTATCCACGCAGCTTTTTCATAGTGTTTATTTTCAAGATAGAACGCTACCATTACTTGTGTTACTTCATAGCCCTTTGTGTTTTCGTGCTGTAGCATTATCTCAAGTGGATTTTTCCCTCCTGTTTGCCAATAGGCACGCAAAGCGGCGGCTACTACACCATAAGAGCGGTCTTGGCGGGCGGCTTCGCGGTAGAATGATTGATATTGTGTAGTTTGTGGCAAAGTAGCCAATACTTCAATGGCTGCCGTACGCACTCTGCTAACAGTATCTTGCTGCAGTGTAGTGATGAGTGCTTGAGCGATTTTATCAGCATCTTTTTCTTTATAATTTTCAAAAGCAAAAATTGCCTGCTCGCGCATCACCCAAAAATGGTGTTTGAGTGTGTTGAGATAAATTTTTTTCACTGTTTCATCTTTGAGGTTTTCAAAATGAAAGAGTGCTACATGTTGGGCAGGAAATCGCTGGCTCAATACCAATTGAAAAAGCCATTCTTCGGTGG
>CAYZQI010000041.1:0-31562 GCA_964480455.1 uncultured Cytophagaceae bacterium | reverse complement strand
CTTGAACTATACTATTTTGCCCTAATTGTACAAATTATTTATTATTCATTCCATATACAAAATGCAAGAGATTATTTTTTTTACACTTCGTTTAGAATTAAGGCTTCTGTCTTTAGTGTTCGAGCCCAATCCTATCATACACATTTCAATCAAAGGAATGTTCAATACTTCGGTTTTAGAACTTATCCTACGGTGGTTTTATAACAAGGATTAATTACTCTTTTAGAAGTAACATATTTGGAGAAGAATCGTTTTCAACGCCTTCAAACTCTGTTATGAGTAGTAGCTATCTCAGAATATCCCCCCCCTTGAGGCTGCATAAATCTCAAAATATAGAGTCTCTAATTAGATAAGTAATCGTAAAAGAGAAGCATATAAGCTGATACGCCATATAAAATTTTACCTAAAATAATTTTTTGGCAATATTTAGTATATATTTTTTGGCAATAAAGTAATAATTGGCGTTTTTATTGTGGCATCTTAATTTATTTATTTTCTAATCTAAATTTTACAAATTATGAAACTAGTATTTGCATCTTTTTTAGTTTTTTGTTTGGGAGCAGCTTCAATCACCAAGCAAGAGATAGTAGGTAAATGGAAACAAATCACAGAAGACGACAAAGGAATAGAAGTGCTATTCGAGGAATCCAATATCTATCGAGTAGATTTTAATAGTGATGGGGTGTATGACCTTAGTGGTAAATACGCACTCATGGAAGGTAAAATTTCTGTCACAGATTCAGAAGGGGACTGTGAAGGCAAAACAGGCGTTTATACATTGGCTTTTGAGGAAGGTAAAATGCTTTTGACTCAAATTAGTGAAGAGTGTGAAGGGCGAACAGTTTATGAGGGCGAGATAATTCAATTTAGCCGTAAAGAATAAGCTTGGAGATTAAAATTCACAAAAAAGGTCATCACTGTTGGGTAGTAATGACCTTTTATTTTTTTAGCTCCTCCCCTAACTTGTGTAAGTAAGAATAGACATACTATTCAACAAATACTATGCTCATGAGTGTATATTTTTATCCTTACCCTTGTATCAGAAAACGTGTTTTTTATACATTAATAAAGAGGTTCAAGACAGATTCCGCATATTTTCATTCTTACCTTTGCGATAGAAAACATATAAGAGCAAAAATCTTTTATGATTCAGGGGGATTTTAAATCATGATTATTAGGAATATTTCTGAACTAAATCTGTGGTCTTTTGATGATTACTTTAAACTCTTCGGCCTCCTTGTCATTGGTAAAATCAATATCAGGGTAAGCCTGCAAAGCACGTAAGATGCCGCTGCCTGCTCCTTTATAGTCTAATAAATCAAAAGCAAAGGAATCTATCAAAGGATTACGCTTTTTTCTAACTCCCATTCTGATTTTTTCTTCTGTTAGATTATTGGGTAAAACGCCTGGACTAATGATTTCAACCCTGTCATCAAAGACAAAAACTTTGATGGTATCATTGATAAAATAATCTCGGTGAACGAGGGCATTTACCAGTAATTCTTGAAGGACTACAGGAGGGATTTCTAACTTTCCTGTACTATTAAAATTATCATCTACTTGGATTTTGTGTAAGCTATCCATAACAAAGCTTAAAGCCTTATGATACTGCTGATTCAGTGTACCTTCTATTTTGTCTTCGTTGAGATAAATACTATCTGATTTCTGAAGACCTTTAAACCAGATAGCCAAAGTGAAAAAACTTGGTATATTTTTAATAGGGTATTTTGTGAAGAGTAAAGCTCCTGCATAATTGAGTTTTCCTTGCTCTCCCAAGCCTATATTTTCTAGGTATTGATTGAGTTTCTTTGACTCGAAAGTCATTCTATATTTTTTCTCATAAAACTCCTTGAAATCGTCAATATTAATATCTTCATAGGTGCTATTTCTGATGAGCATTTCTTCGGCATAGAGGTTACCACTACTTTGTAATAGTCTTGATAGTTCTTCTTTACTAACTACTTTGCGCTTATCAGACCCGTTTTTGATGAAAACCAGTCCTTCTTTGTCCATATAAGGCTTGTCTGTACCTTCTTCTATGGTAACTATGATTACCCTTTTGCCTTCTGCCTCTATGGTTTCAGACTCAATCTTAATGAGGCTTTTGACGTGGTTTTGAGCAGCATTGACCAGTGTAGAATTAATACGCTGTATATCTTGAAACGATAAATCAACTATATTTCCTGTTTTATCATCTATGCCTATAAGTATTTTACCTCCTTTGCTATTGGCAAAAGCTACCATTTCCTGAGCAATGCTTACTTCATTGGTAATATCTCGTTTGAACTGTACGAAGCTAGTTTCGCCTAGGCTAATGAGTTTTAATACTTCTGCTGCTTCCATATCTTATAAATGTTTTTTCTTTGTTCAAATGCTTCTTTGCCACCTTCCATGATGTCAATGGCTTTCTGCTGTATCTCTGGTTTATCTATGCTCCCTATATCTGAAAATTTTATCTTTTGAGTTTCATCATCATATTCACAAATAATCACTTGTTCACTATCTCCCAAAACCAATATATTAGGATTGTGCGTTACAAATATAAATTGAGTACTTGGTTTCAGTGTTTTAATTCTGCTAATAATCTCTTTGGCTACGGTAAAGTTGTCCAAATCATCTTCGGGTTGGTCTATAAGAAATAGGTCTGTATCTTCATTGGCTAAAATGAAAGAAATTAGTGCTGTAGCTTTCTGCCCAATAGAATATTTTTCTAGAGGTTTATCCTTATACATAAACACATATTTGTTAGGAGCTTGATGGGTGAGCCAAGAATATAAATTTTCCTCGAATTTTTCTTGAAACTTACTTAACAGATTGCCCCCACTTAATATAGTATGTAATGGGCTATCAGGGTTATTCAAATCTTGATATACCTCTCTTAGGTTAGTATATTGCTCAGTAATTTTTTTAATATGAGTTTCTTTGGTAAAACTTCCTCCTTTACAGTACTCAAATAATTGATTTTTAAATTCTTCCTTATTGCCCTCAAAAACCATTTCAATTCGGAAAGATAAGTTTAAATCATTCAGGTTTTTAATTTTTTCTTGAATAAAATCAAACTCTCTTTTGTATTCTTTTTGTAAAATTTCAAGTTCTTGATTGAGTTGAGTTATAAGGTGATTAAGTTTTGCTTCGCTACTCTCTAAGGCACTCAATTCATACTTTTTACTGTTGAGTTGCTTTTGATTTTGCTTGTGTCGTTCTATATCAATATCGGGGTCATTAATGACTTTTTTCTTTTCTTCAAACTCACCCACAAGGGCTTGATGTTTTGCAGAAAAATCTTGTTTGATTTTTAGTAAGTCATTGAGGAGGTAATTGTCAGTATTTTTATTCAGCTGATTTCCAATATCCTCAAAAAACTTTTTGAATCGCTGTACTTCGGCGGGGATTTTCTCTTGAAAGATACTTTGATTTTCTACTTGCTTAGATTCATAAGTATTATAATCACTTAGGCTGTATTCTTGTATTTTTTCTAATACATCTTTCATCATTTCTTGCCAATCATCTATGACTCGCTCTATTTGTTGCTCATCATTGCTGTAGTTGAGTTCTTTGGCAATTAAATCTTGTAAGTTATGCTCTTCAAATTTTTTTATTTTTTCTTCCAGTTCGGCAATACTATTTTGTAAGGCTTCTTTTTTACCTATTTCTCGTTTGGCTCTGGTGAACTTATTGAGTGTTTCATTGATTTGTATTTTAGCTTGTCTAATTTTTTCCTCGTAAATTTCTAATTCTTTTTTGAGTAATTTTTCTTTAAGTAAAGAGTAAAAAATAACTTTTACATTTTTATTGCCTAAGTTATTGATAATGAATGTATTAAAAGCTCAGATTTCACAACTTATAACTCACATCTTACTAATGACTTTCTCATTAAAATCTTTGCCCATTTCCTCTAGGTCTTTCTGACCAAAATAAGCTACTTTGATGAAGTTATCAAGTTGTAGATTGGGTCTAATTTCTCCTTCTGAGTTGAGTACTTTTATACTTGTTCCCCAAGTTCTTTCAGTACTGTAGATGACTTTTTGGTCTTTATCAGCAAATTCAAGTTGTATTTTTTTTCCTTCTCCTACAAGTCTATGCACTACCTCATCTTTGTAGTTATTATGCTCTTTGTAGTTAGTATTACCTGTAGCTTTTTCACCTATCGCGAAGCGAATCGTTTCCAGAAGGGTAGATTTGCCGCCACCACGCACGCCTATAATGGTATTCAAATCAGGGCTAAAAGGGATTTCTAAATTACCTTTTCCTTCATTCTGCTCAATAGTTATTTTTTGTAAATAACAATGTTGGGTAATGGGAATTTCTTGATTTACTCGCTCTTTATGATGTACTAGGGCGTATTTGACAGCTTCAAAACTAAAATCGCCTAGTTTGAGATAGGATTTCTTTTCATCTGCATTTTGTTGATGGGCTTGCCCAACCTCTTCTATGTTTTTACAGTCAGAGCCTTCTAAAAATGCGGGTATCTCCTCTTCTTTTTCATACCATTGTCTGAGTTTTTCTAAATCGCTGTAAGTCCTAAATTTCTGAAAGCCCAAAACGGTATTCTTAAATAACTCATTCCTTGCAAAACCCTGAATACGCCCACCCTCAAGCTCTTCTAAAAAACCTTTGCTTTGGTGTACGTGTGCCATAATCATAAAACTATCTCGTCCTTTTTGACGGTGTTCTTCCAGTTTTTCCAGTGTTTGCGTCAAGTTATATTTACAAGAAGTATTTTCATTTTCACGATTGGCAATGCCCTCAAATGCAGATGTTAGGAATTGATTGATAAAATCTTCACCATTCTTCACCCAGCTTTCGTAGTCAAATACTATCAAACAATGTACGCCATTCGCTCCATCATTTACTGAAAGTTCTACACCTGCCATGAGGTAGATTTCTTCTCTGATAGCTTGATTATACAGACTTTTAAATTCCGCTAAAACAAATTTATTATGATTGGTAATCACACCCAAGACAATATTTTGTTTTCTTAGTTGAGATACGTACTCTTTTTTGAAAGAACGATTTTCAGAATCAGGAAAAGGAAACTCGTTATCTGCCATAGTATGCAGATGAAAGTCGGCTCTAAGCCAAGTACTTCCGTGCTCAAAGAATTTCATAGCATTATTTTTAAATTCTTCTAAGTGATTGTATTTAGTTTGTATTGTTGTGAGGCAAGAAGTAACTACAAATTATTGGTTATGAATTATACTAAATGCCTGATTATGAGTATTCTATAACTTGCTGATAATTCGGTAGTTGCTGACTGAAGTGTGTATGCTTTGGAAACTTTTTCACTCCATAGCCCATAGGTTGCAACCTATGGGCTATGGAGTGAGAATGACTGCTTTGTCATAATATAATCTTAAAAAATCCATCAAAATAGACCTCAAATCAGTCAAAAAGAACATACACACTTAACTGTTGGACTACCGATAATTCAAACTAAACATGTAAAGGTACTTAGAAAAATGAAACCTAGCACATCAAAAAATGATGTGCTAAGTTCAATAGCTTTTTTATTCTTCCATCAAAATAATCTCTACCTTTCGCTCGCTTGAGTTGCTAATATTGGCACCATAAAATTCTGTTTTAATCTGCGCCATGCTTGCCCCTAGTGCTATGAGTTCATTCCTGACTGCATCTGCCCTCATTTTAGAGAGCATTAGATTTTGCTGACTGTCGCCTACGGCATCAGCATAACCCTCCAAAAGAAAGCGGTATTTTTGGGCAGTTCGTTCCGCTACAAATTCCTTGATTTTGGCTTTGTCGGCAGTACTAAGGGTATAAACATTGGTGGCAAAGTTTATTTTCATCTGCCCTATCTTGGTAGGTTCAAGCCTGGCATTGGTGGCTTTTACTTCTTTTTGTAGGGTAGCAAGCTGTGTTTCTAGGCTTTGTACTTGTTGGCGAAGTACAATGGCTTCTGCATTGCTTGGCGTAGTGTCTTTTTCTTCTGTAATAGGCAATGGATTTTTGGCTTCTAGGCTATCTTGTCTAAGCGGAACAGCCTCTACTTTTTGAAGATTTTGGGTGGTATTGCTCATACTTTTGAGCGTATCAAGCCTAAGTGTACCATTATCTTTTTGCATCTTGAGGATATTCCACGCCAAAATATCTAGTTTATCTTCTACCATATCGAGCCGTTGCTCATTAGAAACCAAAGTATCTTTTGTGGCTGTGTTGCCCTGCCCAAGACCAGTAATGGGTGCAATGACATTGGTATTGCTACGTCCTTGCGAATTGCCAAAGCTGTCATAGTTGTAGTTTTGCTCTACAAGCTGTGCGTCATTGCGTTGTTTGGTAGGGTAGGGATTTGCTTGTGAGGGGCTGTAATTGGCATAATTTATTTCTGGCGATTGGTAAGGGTTGTAAGTGCTGGGTGCTGTCTTGTAGGGATTGTACTGATAAGTAGCTGTGGTATTGCTGTTGGGTATTTTGTCGGTGGGCTGTTCCACTGCTACTTTAGCTTTGACAATGTAAACAGTATCCCTTACATACCGTTGGAAGCGGAGTGTATCTTGGGTTTGTGGTCTATAGACTTCTTCCTCGATGATGTAGCGTTTTTGGGGTGTGGTGGTTTCGTAGCGTACAGTATCGCGCTTAAGCAGCGTGCTACCTTCGGTTTGGTATTGTGTAATGACTGGCATCAAATCACCTTTGATAAGTTGATTGCTAGGGAGCTTTTCCAAGGTTTCATTTCCTTTAAAAATAATGACACTATCTTCTTGCAAAGCTACTTCTTCAGTTTCTATTTCTTCAAATGCCTGATTTTCTTGCTTATTTTGTGTAAGGCTGTTATCAATAAGCTTGGCTCTTTCTTTTTTGGTATAAGGAGAGGCATAAATTTTAGGTGAGTTAAAGGTTTGGGTTCTTTTTCCGAAATTATAATGCAGAGAAGCAGAGGTGAAGGAATAGATATCGTTCCAAGCATCACTAGATGACTGGAAATTATCCAAATAACCTGTGAAAGTTTGCCTTACCATTGTTTCAAGGTTAAGATTGAATCTTCCACCAAGTCTAAATTTCAAGCCAATACCTGCTTGTAGGTTGAGCGTATTGGTGTTGTAGTCTTCGGGGTTGTCTTGGGTGAGGTTGGTTTCAAAGACTCCATCTTGTGTAATCATGGCAGCCCCAGGCGTACCTTCGGGTTGGTTTCTAATGGTGAGGTCACTCCAGTAAAAATAATTTTCGCCTTGTGTATTTTCCAAATCGCCAAATACCTCAAAATTGGTAAAACCTACTCCAAACGAAAGATAAGGACTCATAAAACTCTTTCTTCCAAATACCCGCCCATTGTCTGTAAAATAGGTAAGTGAAAAACTTACATCTTGTAGTTCTGTTTTTGCATTGAGTCCTCTCAAAAAATTGGGCGAGTCTGTCAAGATTTGATTATCCCAACCTCTGCGTACATCATTGGCTATAAATTGCCCTTTGTTGTAAGCTATTTTCCAACTCCAAGCCCTCGAGAAGGTATTTTCAAGTGAAACTCCATAGGCAAGAAAGTCTGTATTCCAATCATCACTCAAAAAAGGATTGGGAGGAAAAAGGCGGTTTTCTAACTCTCCGTAGTAGTTCATTACACCTCCATACACCCCTAGCCGCCATTTGAAGCGGTCTTGCTGTGCTTGGACTTGCTGTGTAGTTTCTACTCCCAAGATAAAAAGCATTAAAATAAGTAATCTAATTTTGTTCATGTTTTTATTATTTTCGGAGGTTCAACCATATATCTAAATCAAGCACCAAGCCCACAAAAGGTTTGAAATAGATTTCTTCATCGGGAAAAGGGGTAGGTGTTACAGCTGCATCAAATTTACTTTGCAAAATGGTAGCTCCCCCTATCAGGCGGATAAAAGGCAGTACTTTGTAGCCATAGCCAAGGTAAAAGGGCAATCCTACAAAGGGTCCTGTGGCAGATTCACCATTATCCATCTCAAAATTCTTAAAGAAAATCCCTACTAAGACGGCACTTTTGCTCCAAAAAGGTTTTGCCAAATCACGTTTGCCAAAAGGAATGGTAAGCCCCGCATTAAAAGTAGCATCATAGTCTTTGCCCGCACGTTCTAAGAAAACACCGCTGTAGCCGCCGTGCAGGGTGAATACATTGCGGGTATGCTCGGTCTCGAGGTTATCCATCACACGGGTTTCGGCAAGTACAGCAAGCCCTGCGTTAAACAAAAATGAAACTTCTTGGCTCAATAAGGCACTCAATTCTTCAATATCTTTTGCGCGTTTGGCAATAATGGCTTCTCTTTTTGATTTTTTGGCAAATAGACGTTTTGCCTTGCCTCCTTCGCCACGCTCTATTTGTTTGAGTTTATCGGCTATCAAGTCTGAAAAACTATCAAATTTTAGACTTGCAGGGCTGTAATAGTAGGTAAGTGCTTCGCGTGCTATAGAGTTAAGGTCATCAAGTACTTGGTTGGCTTTGCTACTGAGCGAAATTTTAGACCTTTGTGAAACCATGGTCTGGCTAAGATAGGCATTGAGGGCAGCGTTGAGGTCTGCCTTAATATTTTCTATTTCGCTAGGTGCTGCCCATCTGTAGTAGTTTATCTCTATGTCGTATTGGTGATCGCCCCTGAGTTTGTAAGCTATTGGCGCATAAAAAGCTGTTTGGTCTTGTGCCATACCGCGCTGCCAATTAGCAGTGTAGAGTGTTTGAGGCTTTTTCTGGCTACGTCCGTTCTTGCTGTAGAGATTTACCGCAACTACGGCTACTTCGGGGAAGGCATAGCCTGTAAGGGCAAACTGCTTTTCGGCGGGTAGTTTTTGATTGTTGTTAAGCATATTTTTCTGATAGTCATACGTGATGACATCTTGGCTGTACAGCATTTGAGCAGCAACAAGCAAGGGCAATAAGAATGATAAAATTATTTTCATTATGATTAAAGATGTTTTATATAATTGATAGAAAATAAAAAATGATGTGTCTTTTTGGATTATCTTATGTTCGTAAAAATGATGTATAGTTAAGACCTTTCAAAATCTAAAAGTCACTTTTTTGTTTTTTTGTAAGGGCTTTTTTGAAATTTTTTCGTGTGCTTGTTTTTAAATTTTCTTATGATAACTTGCAATGCAAATTTTTTAGTTGAACCTTTGTAATACAAAGCATACAAGTTATTCATCACAAGAAGTATGAAATACCAGATTTATAGTCTAGCATTATTGATAGTAATGCTGCTCACAGCAGCCTGTCAAGACAACCGTATATATAGCGAGCGTGCAGCATATCAGCCCGAGGTACAACCTCAGCTAGGGCTTTGGCGCGGTGTGCTTACCTTGCAAGGAAAAGAAGCTCCTTTTCAATTTGAAATACAAGAGCCACGTCCAGACAATTATGTGGTCTATCTCATCAATGGCAAAGAGCGGCTCAAACTTGATGAGGTCAGCAAAAAAGCAGATTCACTTATTATCTCCTTGCATACTTTTGATGCAGTGCTTGCCACCAAAATCATCAACAACAAGCAGTTAGAAGGCAAATGGATAAAATATGGCTATCCTGAGCCTTACGAAGTGCCCTTCAAAGCCGATTTTGGTCAGAATTATCGCTTTGAATCCTCAAAAACCGCCCCTAAAAAAGATTTCTCAGGCAAGTGGGCAGTTACCTTTCAAGAAAAAGATGGAGCTACTTATCCTGCCATTGGTATTTTTTCACAGAAAGATGACCTCGTTACGGGTACTTTTTTAACCACCACAGGCGATTACCGTTTTCTGGAAGGTAATGTAGCCAATGATACACTTCAACTGACTGCCTTTGATGGAGGGCACGGCTTTCTTTTTAAAGCTACCTTAGAAGGTAAATTGCTGAGTGGCTCTTTTTGGTCGGGCAATCACAGCCTCGAGACATTCAAAGGCTACCGCGATGAAAATGCAAAACTACCTGATGCCAATGAACTTACTTTTCTGAAAGAAGGCTATGATGAAGTAAGCTTTGCCTTCCCTGATATAAAGGGCGATACATTGAGATTTCCGTCAGAAGCCTACAAAGGAAAAGTAGTGCTTGTTCAAATTATGGGCACTTGGTGTTCTAATTGTATGGACGAAACCAATTTTTACCTGCCATTTTATAAAAAAAATAAAAACAAAGGGTTTGAAATCATTGCCCTCGCCTACGAGCGTAGCCCTGATTTTGATGAAGCTGCCAAGCGTGTCAAAAAGATGATTGCTAAATACGGAATTGAGTATCCAGTATTGGTGGCAGGCACCAACGACAAAGCAGCAACTTCTGAGACATTGCCTATGCTCAATAAAATCATCTCTTATCCTACTACCATTTTTATAGACCGCAAGGGAAAAGTTCGAAGAATCCATACGGGCTTTAGTGGCCCAGGTACAGGGGCATATTATGAAAAATTCACCAATGAGTTTTATCAATTCATGGAGAAACTATTGAGTGAATAGATAGTCTGGATAGACTCATTTACTTATCCAAACTTACCTTTCACATAGTTTTGAGTTTTTTCAGATTGAGGGTCGTGAAAGAGGGTTTTGGTATCGGTATATTCTTCAATCTCTCCCAGGTAAAAAAAGGCAGTTTTATCGCTCACACGCAAAGCCTGCTGCATATTGTGGGTAACAATGACAATGGTAAAGTCAGCTTTCAGCTTTAAAATCAAATCTTCTACTTGTGCCGAAGAGATAGGGTCAAGGGCAGAGGTAGGCTCGTCCATTAAAATAATATCGGGCTTTACGGCAATGGTGCGTGCCAAACAAAGCCTTTGCTGCTGCCCCCCTGAAAGCCCTAAGGCATTTTTTTTGAGATTATTTTTTACTTCGTCCCAGAGGGCTGCTTGCTGGAGTGCCTCTACCACCGTCTGCTCAAGGGCTTCTTTATTTTTATACAGCTTATTGACTCTCAGCCCATACGCCACGTTTTCAAAGATAGACTTTGGAAAGGGCGTAGGTTTTTGAAAAACCATGCCTATCTTCTTTCGGAGTTCATTGACATCAACTTTGATGTCATAGATATTTTGCCCGTCTATAAGAGTTTCGCCTTGTACTTTTGCCCCCTCAATCAGGTCGTTCATACGGTTGAGTGTACGCAGGTAGGTGGACTTGCCACAACCTGAAGGGCCTATCAGTGCGGTTACAGTATTGGCTTCTATGCTGAGGTTGATGTTTTGTAATGCATGAAAATCACCATAAAAAAAATCTAAATTACGTGTCAGTATTTTGGGCATAGTTTTGTTAAACTGTTTAGTTAATGGGTCATTGGTTGTTAGTCATTGGTCATTGGGTTATTAGTTTTTGGTCATTAGGTCATTAGTAGTTGAGTCATTTTCTCATTCTCCTAACCCCTACTTCGTCTTGCTTAAATACTTCTTCAATGCTGCGGCTACCAAGTTAAGGCTTAGTACCAGTAGGAGTAACACCAGTGCAGTTCCATTTGCTTGTGTTTTGCTGGCTTCAATATCTATACCACTGGTAGCTATCACATAGAGATGATAGGGCAAAGCCATTACTTCATCAAAAATACTCTGGGGCATTTTGGGTAAGTAAAATGCGGCCACAGTAAATAGAATGGCAGCCGTTTCGCCTGCAATGCGCCCAATAGAAAGTACCATACCTGTTAGAATGCTGGGCAGTGCAATGGGCAAGATGACTCTTCTGATGGTTTGCCATTTGCTTGCACCCATAGCATAGCTTGCCAGACGGTAGTCATCATTGATGAATTTGAGCGATTCTTCGGTGGTACGAATAATGATGGGTAGCACTAAAACGCCCAGAGTAAGGCAGCCTGCCAAAATACTTACCCCTGCCCCCAAGCCTTTCACAAAAAAAGCTAACCCAAACAGCCCAAACACGATGGAAGGAATCCCTGCCAAGTTGTTGGTCATCAAGCGCACAAACTTTTTGAAGGTGTTTTCAGGGGCGTATTCATTCATAAATACTCCTGCTAACACCCCCACAGGAAAAGCCCATAATACACTCCCCACTATAAGCACAAAAGTACCCACAATAGCAAGGAAAATGCCCCCCTCTGCCATGCCATTTCTGGGTATATCTGTCAGAAAGGTCCAACTGATAGCACCCACTCCTTCATAAAAAATGTAGAAAACCAAACCCAACGAAACCAGCCCTACCAGTAGTGTAATCAATCCAAAGAAAGTAAAAACCAAGGTTTGTGTATGTTTTTTATGCATCATATCTTTTTAGGCTAAGTCAATTTATTTTTTTTCGTTCCTAGCTACTACCCATTCTGCTACAAGGTTCAAGCAAAAAGTAACAATAAACAGCAAACAAGCCAAAAGAAACAGTGCTTCATAGTGTAAGCCTCCTTGAGGTGCTTCTCCAAGTTCAGCGGCAACCGTAGCCGTGATAGTCCTCACGGGTATTAAAAAAGAATAGGGCATTTGGGCGGCATTGCCCGTTACCATCAGCACTGCCATAGTTTCACCCACTGTACGCCCTACCCCCAAAATGGCTGCCGATACAATACCCGAAATAGAATAAGGCAAAATCACACGCCAGATGGTCTGCCAGTGGTTTGCTCCTAATGCAAAACTAGACTCTCTCAAAGCCTGAGGTACTGAACGAAGGGCATCTATGCCCAAGGTGATGATGGTAGGCAAAGCAATAATACCTAGCATAATACTGCCTGCAAGGGCTGTTTCACCTACGGCAAGTGAGAAAGTCTTTTGAATCCAAGGTACTACCACTACCAAACCAAAAAAGCCATAAATCACCGAAGGAATCCCCGCTAGTAGTTCTATAAAAGGCATCAACACATTTTTTAGCCAAGGGCTTGCTACCTCAGCCAAATAAATGGCAGTAATGACCCCCATAGGTACCGCAATACACAAAGCCCCCAAACAAACCCAAAGCGTACCTAGTATAATTGCCAAAATCCCAAAACTGTGTAAAGGCTGGCTAGTAGGATACCAATTGCGCCCAGCTAAAAAATCGACTATGCTTATATTTGGAATCGGCACAATACGAAATTGTGCTGCAACATAACGCTGGGGCATTGCTACAATAAGGGCAGGACGCTTAGAAAAATAATCACTAACAAGTGCTTTGAGGTTTTGAAAATTATCTCCCATTGCTTTTGGGTCAAGAGTATGCTCGGCAACCGAGGGCGTAAAGATCTCGATGGGCAGCGATTGATGATGACCGAGGGCTTTCCAATCTTTTATTTCTTGGTTGAATATTTTTTTGATTTGCTCAATATTGAGCGATTTTACAGGATTATCAGGGTGAAGTGCCACCACATAGCCATCTTCAAGAGGCGTCTTCAGGAAAAGTCCTCCTCCTTCTTTGAACAAAAAGAAGACAATCAGTAAGATAGCTGTGGTGCTGGCAGTACCACAGAGGTAAATGAGTGATTCAATGATTTTTTCTTGTATCTTCAGTTTTGCCATATTGTTAAGGGAGGGGTTGAGTGTTAGGAGAATTTGCTGGGATATAGCCTATTGTTTTGATGATAGATTGCCCTTGTGGAGAAAAAACAAAATTCAGGTATCTTTTGATACGTGCTTGGTGCTGTGCTATATAGTAGTAGTACAGAGGGCGAAGTATAGGGTAAGTTCTCTGCTGGGCGTTTTCAAAAGTAGGAGCTACAAATGTTTTTCCTTCATCAAAAGAAATAAGTAGTGCTTTCACACTTGGATTGAGGTATGCTAACCCAATGTAACCAATCGCTCCTTCGGTCTGTTGGGCAGATTGCATAATGGCTCCATTAGAACTCAATGAAAGTACAGCGTTATGGTATTCGCGGTTGCCCAGTACAATTTCTTTGAAAAACTCATAAGTTCCTGAGCTAGTTTCACGGGCATAAGGTACTATTTTCTGGTTTTTACCGCCTAGTTCTTTCCAATTTTTGATTTCACCCGTATAAATACCCGCAATCTGTGTGCGGGTCAGTTGTGTAATGGGATTATTAGGGTGAACAACCACCGCCAAGGCATCAAAGCCTACAACGGTTTCTATGACTTCGGAGGCAGTATCTTGCAAGCGCAAGCGTTCTGCCATCTTGATTTCACGCGAGGACATCGCAATATGGGTAGTGCCATCAAGCAAGGCTGCAATGCCTACACCACTTCCTCCACCCGTAACAGTGATGACACTTTGGGGAAATTTCTCCATAAATACTTCAGCCTCTTTTTGAGAAATGGGCAAAACAGAATCGCTACCTTTGATTTTTATAAAATCTTGGGAGCGTTGGCAGGCTAAAAGGCTACATAAGGTACAGATACATAAAAAAAAAGCTGAATACCTCATAATTTAACTTAGATAATCAATCTTCAAATCTCTTGATTATCTAGCAAAGGTATGTAAAGCCAATATGAAGTTATGATTATGTTTTTGTTAGAAAAGAAGATGAATCACTGAATGGATAGTAAGATTGATAATTCAAGTCAAAAGGTGTCTTACAATTCACAATACATAGATGACAGTGATTGGGCAGATGAAATACAAGTTTTGAATAGCCATTTAGATGACAACAGAATAGATAAAATTAGTTTGTAGAAGAATTATTTTGCTTGATAAATTGAGTTTGGCTCACGTATCAAGTTGCTTTATTTTTTTTAAAACTTGCTGTGCCGAGATTTGTTGCATACAGGCCTTATCACCCCTAAGGCAGGCCTTGTTGCCGTAGACTGAGCAAGGGCGGCAAGGCAGTGTTTCTACGCTTATCTGAATGGATTGATTTTCGGGCTGGTACAAAGGTGCAAAACCTAAACTTGGGTGTGTAGCTCCCCAAATTGAAAAAACAGGCACCCCTGCAAGGGCTGCCAAGTGCATATTGGCAGAGTCCATGGCAAGCATGAGGGAGAGTTGTTGGATAAGTTGTACCTCCGAAGCCAAAGACATTTGCCCTGCTAGATTATAAACTTGGGTAGGGTAGAGAGTAGCGAGTGTCTGTAAAATTGTTTGCTCTTTTGCGCCTCCTCCAAAAAGAAAAATCTTATACTGGGTGTTTTCGCTTAAAAGCAATTCGATGAGCTGCTGTATTTTCTCAATACCCCAAATCTTATTTTCGTGTTGTGCAAAAGGGGCAATGCCTATCCAAGCTATCTCTTGGTTTTTTTGGAGTTGATTATCAGCTAAAAAGCCCCGTAATTCTTCTGAAAAAGGCTTTACATCAAAATACACAGGCTCAAGGAGTACAACCTCGAGACCCAGTTTTTCAAAAACAGCCGAGTAACGCTCAACGGTATGCTTGAGCTGCTGGCGTTGCTTGTGGTGAGGGCGAGTAAGTGCTTTTTTGATTTTGCGGTCTTTTTGGTAAGTAAGGCATTTTTTGCCTGATAAGCTAAAAAACACCTTCAAGATGCGAGTACGCAAACTTTCGTGCAAGTCTAAAAAAGCATCAAAAGGTTGTTTTTGTAGCCAAGCATACAGCTTGTATAGCCCTATTATTCCTTTGTATTCTTTTTTAAAATCTACGCCAATGAGATGCAGCCGTGGGATTGCCTCAAAGAAAATAGTAAACTGCTTACGTGTCAGGAGTGTAATCTCAAGTTCAGGATACTTGATAAGCAGTGCTTTCAAGACAGGATAAAGCAGCAGCACATCACCCATTGCTGAAAACCTAGCTACCAACAGATGTTTTTTGTCAGACATTTAGGCTTTTTTGCTTTGGTAAAGTTGTGGATTAAGGCTCTCATCATTGTACATCTTGACTTGGCGATAGACCTTTACATAGCGTTTGCCTTCCAGAATATCTGCCAAGAGAATATCAAAGGCAAGGGCAAGGTCTTGCTGCTGCTCTTGTAGCAAAGCCAATTTATCTTGGCATTTTTTGATGTGGGTTGGGGTTGCATCATTGCGCTGCGTTTGCTCTTGCATGTGATAAATTTTTAGCATTAAGATAGACATTCGGTCTATAAGCCAGGCAATGCTTTCAGAGTTGATGGGGGCATTGGGCAGCTTGACTACCTCTTTTGTTTCAAAATATGCCATAAACCAATCATCTATCTGCTCCACTAGGTCAGTGCGAGCTTGGTTAGAGGTATCTATTCTTCTTTTGGTAGCCATAAAATCGGCTGGCGCGATGTCATCACGCCTGATAATATCTTCTAAATGCCATTGTACAGTATCAATCCAGTTTTTTTGGTAAAGCAATGCCTCGAGTGTGAGGGGGGGATATGGGTTTTGTAGCGGGGTATCTATTTGGTCTGTTTGGTGATACTGCTCAATACTTTGCTGAAAGATGTCATAAAGTAGAGTAGCTTTGAGCATATTGGGTGCTATATTGTGGTGATACTTGATAACTTGCTGTTCCATGGTTATTTTTCTAAATCCCAAAATTTCGGCAAATATACATCAAAAAACTATATTTGAATATTTTGGTGGTAGATGTATTTTTCTGAGCCATTTACTTTGCTAGAAGAAAATCGATTGTTTTTTGGGTGAGCAAAGCGGCTGCTTCGGGTAGTTTATCTGCTAGATAAGGGTGGTATGCTCCAAAAGTATGCGCAGCCCCTTCTACCAAAAAAAGTTCTGCATCTGGTTTCCATTCTTTGAGCGTATGCACGAATGCCGTTGGCACAGACTCATCGGCATCGCCGTGTGCTATCAAAGCAGGAATTTTGAGCGAACGCATGGCTTTTTCTACATCTAGGCGTTCTTCATTCAGCAGCGTATCTTCGTAGTAGGCATAGTAGAGTGGTAGCTTTTGCTTGGTACGCCCATTAAGATAATATATTACACCTTCTTTGCTCACTTTCTCTATATTTTCTTTTGTCCAAAAGTGGCGAGTAGATTTTATAGAAGCCCAAGTAGCCATGCTTTTGATACGTGCATCTTCACTGGCTTTGAGCATCACCAATGCTCCTCCTCGGCTATGTCCTACCAATGAAATTTTTTCTAAATTCATTTCTTTGGCAAAAGGACAATCAGACTGATGCAGATAATCCAGCACCAACCCGATGTCGTCTAAGTCTATGGAAAATTTATCATTGCCATAGGCTTGCAAATCTACAAACTCAGTAGGGCGTGTAGGCGTGGTGCCATTATGAGAGAGGTTAAACTTCACAAATACAAAACCTGCATCTGCAAAAGCCTCTGCCACCAAGTTGAAGTGCCCCCAGTCTTTAAAAGCATTGAAGCCGTGAATGAATACCACCACGGGTTTTGCCTTTCTGTTGGCTTGGTAAAAAGCATCTAATCCAAAGGGTTTTTGGTGGTGCAGAGAAGTCAGTAGAATGTCTTTATTGATAGTGAGGGTCATATTGAATCAATGATTATGTGTTCCAAAAGTATATTTACAAAGCTAGTCAAAACCTTTCAGAAAACATGGGCAGCGTTTGAAAAACAGCACCATAGCTAGGGTAAGGTGTACCTACCCTCAATAGGGAAGTGGTCGGAGTAAGGTATTTCACTCCACGTTTTAAAGCTCAGAACCTTTATTTTTGGGCTATAAAATTGATTATCAATTCTTAGAAAAGGCAATTTTCCATTGAAAGTGAAGCCCCAGCCTTGCCCTGCGACCTCGAAGGCATTATAAAAATGGTTTTTAAGCTGACGGTAGAGGTAGCCCCAAGGAAGTTCGTTAAAATCGCCTACTAAGATGATAGGGTGAGGGCTTTCTTTGATAAATTTTTCTAAAAATACATATTGGGCTGCTCTTTGGGCGTTGGCTTGCCGTATTTTACGTAGCACAGCCACAAATTTTTGGTAATTGCTTTTTAGCGAAGAGGAAGAGGCAGGAAGTGCTTCTTGGTCTATCACAAAAGACTGTAAATGTACATTGATGATTCTGATTGTATCTCCACCTACCTGAATATCTGCATAAGCCCCTCTCACGTGCCATTGTTGCTGAAGTGGGAAATCACCACTTTTGATGATGGGCAGTTTGCTCATGATTACATTTCCAAAATATCCTTTTTTATTTTTGATGGCTTGGGGGTAGGTTACTTGGTATTGATAGCCTTGCTGTGTGCCTAGTTGCGCCAGAGTATTGAATTGTGTATCTCCCTCTAAGTGCATAAACTCTTGGAAGCATTTTACCTCTGCAGGGTGCTGTGCTATCCATTTGAGCATTTTTGGAGTACTGTTGGGTTTTTCTTTTTGGAGATGGGCGTACTTATTAAAAACGTGTACGTTATAACTCAATATCGAGAAGGCTTTTTCTTGGGGAAGTGCTCGGGTATGCAGCAGCCCTAGCGAAAAGATACTCCGCAAGAAATGAAATCCCAACAGCAGCACCAACCACGGAAGCAGCCACGCCCAAGGGCGAAGCCATAAAAATAAAATGCCTATCACTAGCTCCAGAAAAAGCCAAAAAGGAATACTCAAGGCCATCAAACTCATAGTAGGGTGTTTTTCGGGCGAATAGTAAGCGGTTGTAAAGGCAAACAAAGCCAATACATGAAAAAGTAGAATGAAAAAGATAAACATTTTTTTTAAGAAAGTTTTTGTCTTCAAGGTGCTAATGTTTAAAATATTCCCCTTGTTCAAGCATCAAAAGTAACCTCAAACTCTGATAAAAGTATCAATAAATCCCAGCAGTAACTCACATTTTAGACTGAATAATCACTTTGTGAGGCACTTCTTTTTCAAAAACCTTCAAGTGTAACTCCACGCCATCAAAGCAGGCATAGGTGTCAAACGTAAGCCATTCGCCTAGATTGATGTAGCGGCTAGAGACATCGAGGGTAATGTCGAGGGGCAGGTGTCGGTGTCCAAAAATATAAAAATCGTGGTGTGTATGTGCTTCGTGGCTTTTACAAAACTGCACAAGCCACTCTTGCTCACCCATAAATTTTTCATCAATTTGTTTGCGCATATTGCGTGTGCGGCTTCTTCGGGAGAGAAAAGATGCCAAGCCAATGCCCAAGTTAGGGTGTAAGCGTGCAAAAAGCCACTGACAAATCGAGTTTCTAAATATTTTTTTGAGTAGTTTATAGGTATAATCGCCAGGCCCTAAACCATCGCCATGCCCTATATAAAAATGCTTGCCATTAAAAGTCCATTGTTGTGGCTTACGGTAAACAGGAATTCCTAGTTCTTTTGTAAAATAATCAAACATCCACATATCGTGATTGCCCACAAAGAACAATATAGGAATACCTGCATCAGTGATTTCTGCTATTTTGCCCTGAAATCTTATGAATCCTCTTGGAATGGCGTGTCGGTATTCAAACCAGAAATCAAAAATATCTCCTACTAAGAAGATGGCGGCGGCCTCTTTTTTTATGGTATCTAGCCAGCGCACTATTTTATCTTCGCGTTGTCGGCTTTTGTTATGGTTGGGTGCGCCCAGATGAAAATCGGAGGCAAAAAATATTTTCTTATCAGGGGGTAGGTTAAAATTCTTCGCTAAGGTCATCTATCAAGAATAAAATGATTTCTTGTTGGGCTGTTTGTTTTGTCAAATGATAAAAAGCAACTTGGGCAGGTGCTACCGGCTCGTGTAAAACCGAGCAGGCAATGGGCATAGCTTTGGCATATTTTTCTTGTGTCATCAAGAGTGCACTTTGTGTATCATAGACAAGCTGCGAGCTAAATGCCCAAATAATGTGGTATGGCGATGCGGCAGAGGGGGTATAAAGAATTGGGAGCGGGTTTACTAGCAGCACCCCTCCTGTTCTGGCAATGAGCAGTTCGCAAGAGCTAAGAGTTGCTTTGTGTGTGCCTGCCTGCCTTGTATGGTCAATTTGTGCTACCTCGAGCAGTGCCTCTAAGTACTCGTCGTGGGTGAGTACAGCGTCAATTTGGTATTTTTGCAAAAACGCTTTGAGCAAACTCAGGGCTTTTTCTACATCTTCGCCATAAAAGAAATTCCCCTGATGCTTTTTGAAGTTCTCTGCAAAGATTACCTCGATGTGTGCCTCAGGAGAATTTACATAAATATCTGACATAAATTCAGGTTTATGAACACGCAAGCTTTGAAAGTGCATTTTTTTTCCTTCTTGGATATTTTTCAAGACCTTCTCACGAGTGTTCATAAACAGGATTTAGTTGTCATTTTCAGGTTTTTTCTTATGACCAGCTACTTTAAGTTCTTCGGCATGTGTACCATTGTTTGCCTCGGGAGTAGCTACATTTAGCTCGGCATTACCGTTTTGGGCAGTTTTCATATATGCTTGGTAAGAGGTTTCCTCTTCAAAAGGGCGTGTTCCTATGAGCCTTTCAAGGTCATATTGAAAAAGGATTTCTTTATCGAGTAATTCTTGCGCTATGATTTCTAGCTCAGTGCGTTTTTCAGTAAGCAATGCTTTGGTACGTTCGTAGCACTCTTGAACTATTTTCTTGACTTCTTCATCAATAATTGTAGCAGTATGGTCTGAGTAAGGCTTAGTAAAAGCATAATCAGACTGCTTAGAGTCGTAAAAAGATAGATTACCCACGCGGTCGTTCATACCAAAAATAGTTACAATACTGTATGCCATTTTGGTAATGCGCTCTAAGTCGCTCAATGCACCTGTGGAAATCTTCCCGAAGATAATGTCTTCGGCAGCGCGTCCACCAAAGGTCATACACATTTCGTCCATCATTTGCTCTTGTGTGCTTAGGAAACGCTCTTTGGGTAAGTACTGTGCGTAGCCTAGTGCTGCTACACCTCGTGGTACGATACTTACTTTCACCAAGGGGTCGGCGTGTTCTAAGAACCAGCCTGCTACTGCGTGCCCTGCTTCGTGGTAGGCTACGGTTTTCTTTTCTTCGGGAGAGATAAGCTTATTTTTCTTTTCAAGCCCGCCTATCACTCTGTCCATAGCATCTTGAAAATCTTGCATTTCTACGGCTTTTTTGTTGTGGCGTGCTGCTATCAGGGCAGCTTCATTACAAACATTAGCAATTTCAGCACCTGCAAATCCAGGTGTTTGTGCAGCCAATTTTTTAGCATCTACATCTTCGGCTTTTTTCAAAGGAGCTAGGTGTACTCTAAAAATAGCCTCACGCCCTACAATATCGGGCTTATCTATGCTAATTTGTCGGTCAAAACGTCCAGGACGTAAGAGGGCAGAATCAAGTACATCGGGGCGGTTAGTAGCTGCCAAAATAATTACACCAGAATCAGTAGAGAAACCGTCCATCTCTACTAAGAGTGAATTGAGTGTGTTTTCGCGTTCATCATTGGAGCCAGGCATTTGCCCACGCCCACGCGAGCGGCCAATGGCATCAATTTCATCAATAAATACAATGCAGGGTGCTTTTTCCTTGGCTTGTTTGAACAAATCACGCACACGCGCTGCCCCAACTCCTACAAACATTTCTACAAAATCAGAACCTGAGAGGGAAAAGAAAGGTACGGCAGCTTCGCCCGCTACGGCTTTGGCAAGGAGGGTTTTGCCCGTTCCAGGAGGGCCAATCAGCAAAGCTCCTTTGGGTATCTTACCTCCTAGGTCAGTATATTTTGAAGGATTTTTAAGAAATTCTACAATTTCTTTGATTTCTTCTTTGGCTTCGTCTAGGCCTGCTACATCATTAAAAGTGATTTTGACTTTGCTTTCGGCATCAAAAAGTGCAGCACGCGATTTTCCGATGTTGAATATTTGCCCTCCAGGGCCACCTCCACCTGCCATGCGGCGCATCAAGAACCAAAGCCCAAAGAGCATCAAAAATAAAATACCCCAGTTTAAGATATAGTTGGTCAAGTCGGAGCGGGGCTCTACTTTGTAGCCTATCCTTTGGTCATCAGGTACATCTTTTTGTGCTTCTTCAAATCTCTTCTCAAATACCTCGGGAGAGTTGATATGAAATTGAAAATGTGGTCCTTGACGAATAGACAGCGGCGAGCGTTGCTCTAAGAGTTTATCTCTGTATTCAGAAATTTCTACTGCCTCAGAGGTGAGGGTAATTTCTACCAAATCTCTATTGACAATCACAACATCTTTGACGTGTTTCTTGGAAAGCATTTCCTCAAAGGACTTTCGGCTGATGCTGATGGCTGAGTTCATTTTACTAAAATACACTACAGCAATGATAATCATGATTAATGATACAATTAACCAAAACTGATAGCCTGAGCGCTGAGGTGGCTTATTAGGTAAAAAATTTTTTTTCTTGTTGGGACTATTATCGTTTTCGTTCATTTTCAACTGACTTTATTCAATATGATTTTTTATGTTCTTATCTGATATGAAAAATTATACCTTACAACTTTTGAATAGCTTGCTTTGTTTTCAAAGTAGCTGTGGGTATCTCTGTGTTGATGTGAGTAATCTTTGCATCACCCCACAAATCTTCTAAGGCGTAGAATTCGCGGCGATCTTTGCGAAAAATATGTGCCACTACATTGACGTAATCTAACAAAATCCATTCTTTATTTTCTTTCCCTTCTTTTCGCCAAGGTAACTCTTTGGTATGCTTATAGACCATTTCCTCCACAGCATCAGTGATTGCATCTACTTGAGTGATGGTATTTCCTGAACCAATGACAAAGAAATCTGCAATGGATTGATTAATTTTACGCAGATCCATGATAATAATATCTTGGGCTTTTTTCTCTACCATACCTTGTGCTACAAGTTCGCTGAGTGTTTTGGCACTTTGAATGGATTTATTTTTATTCATGTAATTTAGTTTAAATCGTAAAAATAGGTAAAATTTTGGACAATATCTTACTCAATACATTAATAATCGGGCAAAAGTTTATTTATCTGCCAAAATGTCCTTCTACTAACCTAGAGGCACGCACACTTATAGAAACTCACTCGCCCAAAGAAGGAACTGTCATCTATACTGACCACCAAACTGCTGGCAGAGGGCAAATGGGCAATACATGGGAGGCACAATCAAACCAAAATCTCACCTTTTCTGTCGTACTACAACCTTCATTCCTCAAAATAGAGCAACAATTCTACCTAAGTATGGCAGTTGCCATTGCCATTCAGCGGTTTTTGTCTATTTATTGTGAGCAGGCAGACGTAAAAATAAAATGGCCTAATGATATTTTGGTGGCAGAAAAAAAAATATCAGGAACGTTGATAGAGAATATTCTTCAGCAACAGCAAATTCAACACAGTGTGGTGGGCGTTGGCATTAATATTAATCAACAATATTTTAGCTACCCAAATGCTACTTCTTTGCGAAATGTTACAGGGCAAAATTATCAATTAAAAAAACTTTTAACCGAAGTATTGACCCTTTTAGACCAAGAATACCACCGTTTGCAAAAAGGTTTTTTTGATGTAATAAAAAATGACTATCTTGCATTATTGTTTGGCTGGAGGGCTTGGCGCAATTATCAAATTAACCAAAAAACACACTTAGCACGCATTATTGATGTAGCCCCCAACGGACAATTGGTTCTGGAGCATAGCAACGGAAGCCAACACACCTACGGACTAAAAGAAGTAGGATATGTTTTTGAATGAACCTAAAAAATGTAGTTTTAATCAATAACCATTCATGAAAAAAATCTTTACACTCTGCCTCGTGTGGCTTTGTTTTAGTGCTGTGAGGGTACAAGCCCAAGACCCTCAGTTTTCACAATACTACGCAGCCCCACTTTACATCAACCCTGCATTGGCAGGCTCAGAAAAAACCGATGTTACACGATTTATTCTCAACTATCGTAATCAATGGCCCAGCCTTGATGTAAGTTTTCAGTCTATTTCATTTTCTATTGACCGCTACTTTCAGGGTATCAATAGCGGGGTAGGGCTGATTGTAAACCGCGACGAAGCCACAAGTACGGGCTTTCGTTCGCAAAGCATTGGGCTACAATATGCTTATGAACTAACCCTCAGCGAAAATTATATGCTGCGTGCAGGTATGGACTTATCGTATGTGATGAGAGATTTCAACTTTTTTAGCCTTACCTTCGGAGATGAGTTTAACGGGCAGGGCTTTCAGCAAGGTACTACCCAAGAACTACTTGATGCCGACCGACTTAACTACTTTAATGTATCTACTGGGTTGATGGTCTATTCTGATAAGTATTTTGTGGGACTTTCTGTACACAATATGAATCGACCTAGCCAAGATGTACTCATTACACAAAACCAAAGCGAAGTGAACTCGCGCCTGCCTATTCGCTACGACCTGCAAGTAGGTGCAAAAATCCCATTAGACCGCTACCAAGATTGGCGCGACCAATACCGTGTAGGCTATCGTGAAAAGAGTCTTTCGCCTACTTTGCTTTACAAACGCCAAGGCTCTTTCCAACAGCTTGACTTGGGGCTATATGTAACCTACGAACCTGTTGTTTTTGGGCTTTGGTACAGAGGACTCCCGATTGTATCTTACAGCCCAGGTATTACTAATCATGAGTCTATTATTGGCTTAGTAGGCTTCAAAGTGGGTAGCCTTGCCATAGGGTATAGTTATGATTTTACTATCTCTAGCCTTGCCCCCGATGCGGGTGGCGCGCACGAGTTGTCGCTACGCTATTTGCTCAAAGACCCTAAGCAACGCTACGGTGTAAAAAGAAAATTAAGTCCTGGTTTGCCTTGCCCTAAGTTTTGAGGTGCTTTATTGAGTTAAAAGACGGCTTAGTTTGTAAGATTTTAGTATAAACATTGGTTCAAGTGTCTTCACTTGAGCCTCGCTGGAAAGTGGTGAATGCCTTTTACTCGCTGTGCAAGTCAAGAGGCTTGCACGAAGGTCTATCATTTGTTTTTCAAAATATGCAAAATGATGATAATCAATAGGGAACAGCTTTATTGAATCAGAAGACGGCTTATTCAGTAAAATTCAAGCCTTTTTTGTAATTCTCTCCTTTTTGCATACCTGAGCTAAGGTAAAATTGGAACAGCTAGGGCTGGCTTGTGGCTAACAAGGCAAGATTGCATTGTGTTAAAGTTTACCATTTAAAAATTAGGCTCAATGAGTTGTATATGTGAGCGTTTGATAGTAAGTTATTTGATTGCTTCTTTGATAAAACCTACCACAAATGTAATATTTACCTCGGTGCTTTTGCGCAAGATAACCCAATTTATGGTAAATCGCCCTAACTTAACAGAATATAGAGAAAGAATGTAGCTTGATGATTCAAATAAGGATAAAACTCTAACTTAATTAATGCCAATTCTACTTACTAATCATTTAAGATTACAAATTTTACCTTTAATTTTGCTATTTGAAGAATTGTTTAGCCACCTATTTTCTTATTTTTTTGAATAAACTGATAATTCGCCATTTATGAATATCATAGATAATATTGTACGTTATGCACTAACCAGACGCTTACCACAAATCGAGCACTTCAAAAGGTATGCAAGCGAAGTGCAAAACAAAACCTTGATGCGTTTACTTCGGGCGGCAAAAAATACAGAATGGGGAAAAAAGTACCAGTATGCACAGCTTCGCTCTTATGAAGATTTTAGAAATAAAGTGCCTATTTCAAAATATGAAGATTTGTTTCCTTATATTCAGAGAATGATTCAAGGGGAGCAAAATATTCTTTGGTCTTCGCCCATTCGTTGGTTCTCCAAATCGTCAGGCACTACCAACGCCCGCAGCAAGTTCATACCTGTTTCAAAAGAGTCGTTACAGACCTGTCATTTCAGAGGAGGTAAAGATGTATTGGGTCTATTTATTGATAATCACCCTAGTACTAAGTTTTGGCATGGCAGAGGGCTTTCTATTGGAGGTACTTTTCAGCAACACCCCGAAAATCCAAAAGTAAATTATGGCGATATCTCGGCGGTGGTAGTGCAACAGCTTCCAGTTTGGGCGCAGTTTCTGAGAACTCCCCCACGCAGTATTGCGATGATGGACAGATGGGAAGATAAAATAGAGGCGATGCTCAAACATACACTCAACCAAAATGTAACCTCTATTTTGGGGGTGCCTACTTGGACTATTGTACTCATTCAGCGTATTCTGCAAGAAACCAACCAACAGCATATAGAGGAAGTATGGCAAAACCTTGAAGTATTCATACACGGTGCGGTATCTTTTACGCCTTACAAAGATTGGTTCAAATCCGTAGCTCCTACAATTAGGTTTATGGAAACTTATAATGCCTCAGAAGGTTTCTTTGGTTTACAAGATGACCTCAGCAGAGATGACATGCTGCTAATGCTAGATTATGATGTGTTTTATGAATTTGTGCCACTTGTCGAGATAGACCACGAAAAACCGCATGCACTTTGCCTTGAAGAAGTAGAATTAGATAAAAACTACGCCATGCTTATCTCTACCAATGCAGGGCTTTGGCGGTATCAAATAGGAGATACTGTCAAGTTTACTTCTAAAAACCCTTACCACATCAAAATCACAGGGCGCACCAAGCATTTCATCAATGCCTTCGGCGAAGAGGTTATTATAGAAAATGCCGAAATAGCCGTTACACACGCCTGCCAAGCCACAGATGCAATCATTAGTAATTTTACTGCGGGTCCACGCTACATGGAAGGTAAAAAACAAGGTGGGCATGAATGGATTATTGAGTTTGAAAAACAACCTGAAAATATGAATGCCTTTGTGATGCAATTAGATAAAAAACTTCAAGAAATCAACTCCGATTATGAAGCAAAGCGCTACCAAAGTATTGCATTGAACCCACCCATTGTGCATGCAGTGCCAGAAGGTACTTTTTATAATTGGCTAAAGAAAAAAGGCAAACTTGGCGGGCAGCACAAAGTACCGCGCCTTGCCAACAACAGAGAATACCTTGATGATATTTTGAGTATGCCCGAAACTGAAGCAAGAGAAAACTAAGTAGCGGCTAATTACAGATACATAATAAATGTAAATACTTGATTATCGGAATTCTACAACTTATCTTCTCGAGAAGCAGCGACTGCCAGTCGCTCTAAATACACTTCAATAGAATGTTCCAGTAAAGTTTCTTTGCCCCAATTGTAAAAAGAATTACCCCAGCTATAGGTATCTTGCCAGAAGCTATTGCCCTCTCCTTCATTAGTACTGATGATTTCGCCTAGGGCATTGAGCAAAACGGGTTTTCCAGCATGGGCATAGCCCTGCCACTCAGTAGGGAGATAGCATACATAGTCTTCTTGGTTGATGATGCGGTAGTAATTATTGGGTATTTTCTCTTCAGTAATTTGTGCAAAAATTTTATCACCTGCACGTGGCTGCCCAAAGGTATAAATACCCTGAATAGGAATACTTTTACTTGTAAACAAATTGGCTGCCATCACTGCCAGAACTCCTCCTAGACTGTGTCCGCAAAGCCATATTTTCTGCCCGTTGCGCTGTACTACCAAGGTTTCAAGAATGCGCTGCCAGACTAGATTGAGTGCCTGCCCAAAGCCTTTATGTGCTTTGCCCTCCAAAAAATCATCAAGGCTGTAGTTAGTAGATGGATTCCAGTCGGGCTTTTGCTCGGTAACACACCGGAACCCCACCAAAATCACATCTTCACGAATAGCCATATAAACTTGAATGTCCTCTGTATCAGAAAAGCCTTCAATGTATTGTATCTCTTGGAAATTCCATACTTCTTTCAGTATCATTTCTACTATCCCTCGGCTTTGATAGACCAATGAAGCGTATTTTGCCAAGAGTAGGGCATTTTCTGATGCAAAACTGCTTGCTGCTGGCTGAAATGAGTAATAATTTAATGACTGACGGTTTGTGTTCATTGCTTTTATTAATAGCTATAAAGATACTTTACTGTATTTCTTCTTCTGCAGAAGTTTCTTTATTCGCAAGTTTGTTAATTACTTTTTCTAGGAATTTGACACCCTTAGAGCCTTTTTGTTTGTAGCAGTCTAAGATAGCTGTGCGTTGGTCTATAATCACATTTTTGACGACCTTGCCACGGTCTTTTCTTTCTATGATGAGGTTCTCGAGTGTGGCAAGTTCAAAGTTTGTACTTAGATGTGCCTCAAGTGAGGGGCGCAAACATTCACAGAAATCGCCCTTGCCTGCTTTATCAATGATTTTTTCAAATACTACATCACCTATCATAGGAATAAGTTTACCTCCGTACTTCGTGATGAGGTCGCGTGTATCTTGGCAGCCCAGTGCGGCTACTTGATTTACTACTTTTGCTTTTTGAGCAGCTTCGTTGTTACTCTCTTGTGTGTTCTGTGTATTCTGCTCACAAGACATCAATACAACAAGCAGATAAACGAATGTTAAATAAGCATACAATCTTTTCATAAACAAGGTGTACATTGTTAAAAGTAAATATTTTTTAAAAATAAGATAAAATCTGATTAGTTTTACGAACTTTTAAATTTTTCTTAAAATTACTGCCAAAAATGGATAATATTGCTGAAATATTAGCACAATTTAGCCCAAAAAAATTAGAAATCGCTTTAAAAACTTTTGTTACTGTCTGGCAGCAACAAGCAAAAGATACTTCTATCCAAGCCCCTCACCTTGGGCTACACCTATGCAATGGGCAGTTTCTGGTGGGAGAATTAGTGCAAGTTGATTTTCCTACTGAAATGATAGGACTCCGCACAGGCAATGCCGAAGAAAGCCTCAATATTCATATCATCTCATTTCGCAACATAGAGGCATATTCGCTACATCACCTTGAGCATTGCCAAGTATTTGTGCAGCTACTAGCCCAAGGCTGACTTTCAAAAGAGAAGCACTTTTTGATTTTTAGTAGGGAACTAATTTAAGCATCTGGTTATCAAAGCATTATAATTTATTTATTCATCAACCTAAATAGCATCAAGCACTTAGCAAAAGGAAATGGATATTTTTTATGTAATCGTGTTGGCAGTGAGTGTAGTGATTGGTTTTATCAATACCTTGGTAGGCAGTGGAAGTTTAGTGATGTTGCCCTTGCTTATGGCAATGGGTTTGCCCGCTACTGTAGCCAATGGCACCAACAGAGTAGCTGTGCTTTTCCAGACTGCGGTGGGAAGTATTACTTTCATAAGTTCAAAGAAAATACCTTTGGGTAATGCTTGGTGGTCTATTGTGCCGTGTGTGTTGGGTGCTTTACTGGGGGCATATTTGGCTACACTTATTGATGCTGAATCTTTGGAAGATTTTATTGGGGTTTTGCTGATAGTAATGCTTTTGGTGATTTTGATAAATCCCAAACGTTGGTTTCTTGCCCAAAATGCTTCGGGCGAGCGCAGCAAAAAGCCTGTAGCAATCCTGATTATGTTTTTGATAGGGATTTATGGAGGCTTTATCCAAGCTGGAGTGGGTATTTTTTTGCTAGCGGGGCTTGTGCTAGGCGTTAAATATAACCTAGGCTATGCTAATGCCATTAAATTATTCATTGTATTTGCTTACGCCTTGCCCGTCTTGTTGATTTTTGTCTGGAAGGGGCAGGTAGATTGGTACATTGGCTTATTTACGGCTGCGGGGCAAAGTGTAGGGGCTTATATAGGAGCTAGATTTGCCATTTTTTATCCTAAGGCTGATTTATGGATTTATCGCTTATTGGTGTTAGTAATTCTGGTATCTATTATTTATTTCTACAGATTATGGAAGTTTTTGGCTTTTTAAAAGCTAAAAATGGTGAAAACTTCCAATAAATCTGAAAAAAAGAAAAAAGAAAGCTAAAAAGTTTTCAAAAGTGAGAAAATTTTAATAAACTTGTTCTTTCAATGGTCATAACTGAGAGAATCAGATGGAGTTGAAGAGGAAATGAGCTAATTGAATGAATTTATAAGTGTAAAATATATTGATATAGTAAGCAAGTATAAAAGATGAAGATGAAAGCATTTTTGTTGTTGTGTTATGATTAGATAATCAAAATTGCTGAAATTACCTAAACCATTTACAAAGAAAAAAATAAAGTTATAATTCTACTCAGATGTATTTTTGGTGTTGTGTCCTTACTTGAACAAAAATTATATTTTGATTTTTACAAGTTACGAAAAACCAAAATTTACCGAAAATCTTGACTTTAAGCTGATAAATTTAGATAATTTGTATTCAGAAACATTTTCATCATTTTATGTACTTGTTTTGTCATCAATAGATTACATATTGTAAGTGTTCTTCTATCTGCTACAGCTTCAATTGCTTTACCCCTCAAAACACACTGATTATCAATGATTTATGATTATTGAATAAATAATAGGTAGCTCTATGCCTACTCAATAAAAACATAAATGTATGAATAATTAAATGCTAAAAAATTCTTAAAAAAACAATGGAAATACTCATATATATTGTCCTAGTGCTTGTAGGTGCAGGTGCAGGATTCTTTGTCAGTAAATCAATGCAAAAAAATTTACTAGACAAACACGAAACCGAAGGCAAAGAAAAAGCTGCTCGCCTGCTTGAAGAAGCTCAATTTAATGCAGATAAAATAATACAAGAAGCTGAAAATACTAAAAAGACCAGACTCCTTGAAGCCAAAGAAAAATTCCTTAAGCTCAAAAATGAATTTGAAGAAGAATCCAGCCGAAAGAAAAATCTGCTTATTAACAATGAAAATAAACTCAAACAACGTGAGCAAAACCTTAGCAAGCTCATGGAGCAAACCAAACGAAAGGAATCCGAACTCACTGCCATCAAAGATAGCTTAATGGAGCAAAGTGAAATCATCGCAAAAAAACGCGAAGAAGCCGAGAAACTCCGCCTCTCGCAAGTAAGTCAGCTAGAAAAAATAGCTAACCTTACCGCCGATGAAGCACGCAATCAACTCATAGAAACTCTCCGCGAAGAAGCACAAACCAAGGCATCTTCTTATATCAAAGACATCATGGAAGAAGCAAAACTTACTGCCTCCAAAGCTGCCAAAAAAGTAGTTATTGAGTCTATACAACGCACTGCCACCGAACACGCCATAGAAAACTGTGTGTCGATATTTCATATAGAAAGTGATGACATCAAAGGAAAGGTCATTGGACGAGAAGGGCGCAATATACGTGCCTTAGAAGCCGCCACAGGTGTAGAGATTATTGTAGATGATACCCCAGAGGCAATCATTATCTCAGGTTTTGACCCCGTAAGGCGAGAAGTAGCACGCCTCTCGCTGCACCGCCTCGTGGCTGATGGGCGCATACACCCCGCACGCATAGAAGAGGTAGTAGCCAAAACTTCTAAAACCATTGAGGAAGAAATCAATGAACTCGGCGAACGAACTGTGATTGATCTAGGCATACACGGCTTACACCCTGAGCTTATCAGACTGGTAGGGCGCATGCGCTTCCGCTCTTCTTATGGGCAAAACCTCCTACAGCACTCGCGCGAAGTAGCAAAACTCTGCGCTACTATGGCTTCTGAGCTTGGACTGAATGCAAAAATGGCAAAACGTGCAGGACTACTTCACGATATAGGCAAGGTCTATCCCGATGAAAATGAACTCCCTCACGCCATACTTGGTATGGAACTGGCCAAAAAATACAAAGAACACCCAGACGTATGCAATGCCATAGGCGCGCATCACGACGAAATAGAAATGACTTCTATCATCTCGCCCATTGTGCAAGCCTGTGATGCCATCTCTGGCTCACGCCCAGGCGCACGCCGCGAAGTGATGGAATCCTACATCAAACGCTTGAAAGATTTGGAAGAACTTGCCCTCTCTTTTGATGGAGTCAATAAATGCTACGCCATTCAAGCTGGGCGTGAGCTGCGCGTCATTGTCGACTCTGACGTGGTTTCTGATGAAAGTGCAGGACAAATTTCTTTTGATATTTCTCAAAAAATAGAAAGAGATATGCAATACCCAGGGCAAATAAAAGTAACCGTTATTCGTGAAAAACGTGCGGTGAGTTATGCAAAATAAGGAGAGCATCAATTATGAATTGGGAGCTTTTTAAGCACTCAATTCATAA
>CAYZQI010000040.1:12338-31688 GCA_964480455.1 uncultured Cytophagaceae bacterium | reverse complement strand
ATCTAATATCCTCTCCTCAACCTATAATACAAATAATCCTGAATGAGGGCATCATAAAGGAGGTCGCCTTGCAGACGATAGCCCTTGCCTGTAAGGTGCACTTTATCATGGGCAGACATTCCTGCTTTGAGCCAGTGATTTACTGAACCCAATCCACCCATGATGGTAAATAAGTCCCATACGGCACAGTCGGCTTCTTCGGCGAGTTCAAATATTTTTTTACGTGCAGATAAATTGCTGGTGTTTGCCATACCTCCAGGAAGCCCGCAATCGCCAGGAGTAGTTATGAGAATGGAGGCATCGGGTGTGGCCATTCTGACGCGCTGAATGAGTCTGGCAAGATTCATTTTATAACCATTTGCATCAAAGTTGAGCGAATAAGCATCATTTGTACCTAAGGAAAGAATGACTAAATCGGGGTGCAGACTGTGCAGTTGTTTTTCTAAATTTGGCACTTTTAAAAAAGAACTAACCATTGCCCCGTTTACTCCCACAGAATGATACTGTACACCTTTATTATTATTCTCGAGCGAGATGCCTTCTAAAATAAATCTATTTTGAGTAGGAAATTTCTTTTCTAATTTAAGTGTGATTTTGTCTTGAGGGGTAGGCAAACAAAACTCTGCATAGCCATCTCCACTCAAAGTACAGGGAGTAAAGATGCTGTCGGGCGTTACTAAGTTCACAAAATAAGACTCGGCACTTTTGACATCATAATATACCTTTACTTTTGAGATAGGGTAATTCTGCTCAGTACGGCTGTTGGGGTCTATAGTGAAAGTGGCGTTTACGTCATAGGTAGTGGCAGTCATGCCTCCTAAGCCCCAAGAGCAGCTTTTTGAGAGGCTAATATTTTGGCAGCCTACCCAGGCACCTGTATAGTTTACTTTGAGGGTGTAGGGGTCGTGTGATTTTGCCATAGAACAAGGAAAGACATAGCCTCTGCCTCCATTGCCAAGTAGTTTTTCTTCGTGGAAATGAGAGCGAATCCTATGCGAAAAAAAATCAGCTTGAATGTGAGAGTCGCCAATATGTACAATATTGATTTTTTGGGATTGATTACCAAGAAAACTATCCATGGCTTTGTGAAAGCCTGTGAGGGTAGTGGCATCATAAGGTGAAAAAATCAAATTGTCTTGATACTTCACAAAATCCTTGTACTCTTGGTCAAGCGTATATTTGGGCTTTGGAAGCTGCTCCACGTACTTATAAGCCACTGATGTCCAGAGGCTTATGTAAAGACTAATGAGGTACTGTATTGAATTCATCGTATTCTGTTAGTATGGCTTTATATAACATTTCTGAAACTATGCTTGCACCTTTGCCTGTAAAGTGTGTAAAATCTTTGTTGGCAAGTGGCTGAGGTTGTGCAAATACCCAACTTGGCATAGAATTATGCCCCCCCATTGCTTCATACAAATCCCAAAAGGCACATTCTGCCCTAAAAGCAGCTTTTCGCTGTGCATTTCTTATTTTTTCTATATTTGGGTAAGATTCGTAGCCGTTGCCAGTATTGTATGACATATCCGAAACGCCGACCACCAAAATACTCAGATTAGGCACTAATCCTTTTAAAAACATCAATTGATTGTAAAACATATTTTCATACCAATCATAACTTGCCTGAGGGCTAGGTACTATATTGACCCCAAACTGCAAAATAACAAATTTAACGTCTAACTCCTCGAACTGTTTACGAAAATGTTTTTCATCTGCACGCACAAAGTCCACTCCCGAGCTACCCCTCAAGGGTATATTATCAAAAGTGATTCCACGATTGCAGTCCAGGGCTATGCCATAGACCTCGGGGCTTGCCGAACCCGTAGCAAAGCTAATTTGTGCTTGCTCAAAAGGTGTTTCAAGTGTATGTGTATAAATTGAGAAAACCTCGCTAGGCTCTATTTTAATTTTTTGTTCGTTTCCACCATTAAGGGCAATGCCTAGCTCAAAGGGGGCTTCGGGGTTACGGTAGAGTACTTTGATATTTTCTACTTTCTGCTGTGTAGGGGTAGCATAGGCAGATTTGAAATAGCTTACTGAGGATTTTGTCCAGATAAGTTCGGCAGGGACAGGTATTTTATAAATATCTCCTAAGATGCCATAATATTTTGAGTTGGCACTACGATATTGAGGACCATACATAGGCGTTTGAATCCATTGGTCAGGCGTGCGCTGTGCTATGGAGGTTTTGCTATTGAGTTTATCTACCAAAGCAGCTATGCCCACGCCACAGCCTCCAAAGGCTGCCTGAAATTTTTCACGCAAAAATGCCGTAATGCGGTCGCCTTCTAGCTGAGAATCGCCAAAGTGTACCACTCTGATGTGTTTGTTTTCACCAGCTTCTAGGCTTTTGAGTTGCTTAAAGAAAGGATACAATATTTTTTCTTTGCCCTTGGGGTATTGTATGCGGAGTTCGTCATTGAGGCGCAGCGAATCTGGTACATAGCGTTTGGTGTTTTCTTTTTTGGGTTGGGCTTGGGTGCTGTCTTTGGAGGGCTTTTCAGGAGGTGCTTTTTTATCAAATTTTTTGGTGAGGTCGCTAATGTCAGCATATTGTGGCTTACTAAAATCAAAAGTTGATGTAATCTGAGGAATCTTGAGCTTGTAGCCTCCGCCTAGGGCTATTTCTTTGGGTAAGAGTAGCCCTAGGCTCAAAATAGCAAAGACAAAAATTAAAAGTTTAAAAATTTCAGCAGGCTTAACCATTTATTTATCAAGATTTTAACGCAAAAAAACAAATAGATTTGAAATGAACAAAATTTATGGGATAAAAATTAGGTTATTGAGCATTACCAACAAAAGAAATTCCCCCTTTGGGGGCTAGGGGGCTTTCAGTCATTTTTCTTACTTCATCATCATCTCTTTAATAATTTCTTTATTTACCTCTGAGGCTTTGAGCATTTTTTTACCTTGATGTTCTTTCATAAACTCCTCAGCAGCTTGTTGGTCTTTGTGCGGAATGAGGTCAGCACCCATGGGCCCAGGCACATCACTTCCCATTACATAAATAGCACTTTCAGCATCAATGAATTTATTTTCATAGTAATCCATTACTTGCCTTTGGCTTGCCCCTTCATAAGGGCTACCAGGCTTCAATGCACCTATAAACATACAGCGTGTAGAGCAAAACCAGACGGTTTTTTGGTCTTTGCTTTGTATTTTGGCATGAAACTGCGGAAACTCATTAGAAGGCATGCCACAGTTGCCACAGTCAAAGTTTTCTGCTGTATTTTCAGTAACTTCTTCTTTTGAAGATTGGTGTGTGTGTTGCTCTGTTGATGTATTTTGTTGGCAGGCACTTATATAGAACATAATTGCGAAAAGAATCCAGTAATTTTTCATGGTATAAGGTTTTAAGTTGTTAAAAAATGCTTTTTTATTCTAAACATTAATTTCCCACAAAATTACGATAATTCTTGGGTTTTTAGGCAAATCTTTAACCAAGCTGGAAGGCAAAGAAAGGACTTAGCCTTTCAAAAAAAATCAAAAGATAAGAATGGCATAGCGAGAATATTATTTTTTTGTTTTAATTCGCAATTCAAAATCAATAAAATCTTGTGTTTATGCGCTTTTTTAATAAAATAATTCTTTCACTTTCTCTCTTTTTGCTTGTGCTAGGGCTACAAGCACAAAGCCTTCAATCTCCTGCAGAGTTCTTGGGCTATGCTTATGGCAGCCGTTTTACGTTTCACGACCGTGTAGTGGCTTACACTGAATATTTGTGTGAAAACTCACCCTACCTCCAGCTAATCCGCTATGGGCAAACTACCGAAGGCAGACAGCTGCTACTGGTGATGGCAAGCCACCCTGACAACCTCGCCAAAGCAGAGCAGATCCGCACCAATAACCTCAAATTGGCTGGCTTTCAAGAAGGAAGCATAGAAGGCAAAGCTTTACCAATTGTATGGCTCAACTTCAACATACACGGCAACGAATCGGCAGGAACTACAGCCGCCCTGCTTGTACTCTATGACCTTGCTACGCAAAGCAAACCCAAAGTCAAAGATTGGCTCAAAGGCACTATGGTGCTGATAGACCCTTGTGTAAACCCTGACGGCTATGCGCGCTATGTCAATTGGTACCAACAAAAAATGGCTTATACGCCCAATGCCAATCCACTTGCTCAGGAGCATGATGAGCCTTGGCCAGGAGGACGTTTCAATCATTATCTTTTTGACCTTAACCGCGACTGGGCCTGGCAAACACAAATAGAAAATCAGCAACGTATCAAACTTTACCAGCAGTGGAAACCTCACGTACACGTAGATTTGCACGAAATGGGCTACATGAGTCCTTATTTCTTTGGACCTGCCGCCAAGCCTATCCACGAAGATGTAACTACTTGGCAACGCAATTTTCAGCAAATCACAGCCGATAATCATAAAAAATACTTTGATGCCGCAGGTTGGCTTTATTTTACCCAAGAAGTATATGACTTGTTTTACCCTAGTTATGGCGATACATACCCTATGTTCAATGGAGCAGTAGGCTTCACCTACGAGCAGGGAGGCTCGGGGCGTGCGGGTGTACAGATTGCTAGGTATGGATTGGATACCCTCACAATCACAGACCGCTACACACACCACTACACAGCAGCCCTCTCCACCATTGAGGTTACTTACCAAAATGGTGAAAAACTCTTGCAAGAATTTAAAAAATATTTTGAAGATGCCCGTAAAAACCCAGCAGGGATTTACAAAACCTACCTCATCAAAGGCAATCAAAATGCAGAAAAGATTAGTAAATTCTTGGCGTTTTTAGACAAACAACAAATCCAATATGCCCAACCCAAGTCAGCAGGGCAGAATTTGCAAGGCTTTGAATATTTTAGCAGAAAAAAAGAAAGTTTTAAGCTAGAAAAAGAAGACATTGTCATTAATACAGCACAAAATCAAGCAAGGCTCATCAAGGTATTGTTTGAGCCTGAAACCAAACTCGAAGACTCTCTCACCTACGACCTCACCGCTTGGGCTTTGCCTTATGCACATGGGCTAAAAACTTATGCCTTAACAGAACGCATTGAGCCGCAAAACAACTATCCGCCCTTGGCAATCGCCCAACAAAATCAGACAAATACAAAAGAACAACCCGTAGCCTATCTTCTGCCTTGGCAGTCGGTCGGCAATGCGCAGTTTTTGCAAGCTGCCCTACAGCAAAAACTTACCGTAAAAATGAGTGAAGCAGCTTTCACGCTAGAAGGTAAAAGCTATGCAGCAGGCACACTTATTTTTTTAAGAGAACATAAAAACCCACAGTGGAGCGCAAAAATCTTAGCCCTTGCCAAGACTTTTGCACAAACCCCCATCGCTACCTACACTGGCCAAGCTACCAATGGAAAAGACCTCGGCTCGGAGGTACACCGCCTTATCAAAATGCCCAAAATTGCACTTTATTTGGATAGTGGTGTAGAAACTACTAATGCGGGTAGCCTTTGGTTCTTCTTGGAGCAAGATGTAAAAATACCTTTCACTGCCATCAATAAAAGACAACTCCGCACTATTTCAATGAATGATTTTGATGTGCTTATATTGCCCTCGGGTAGGTATGAGGCCGAGAAAAACCAAATCTATGATTTTATTGCGGCAGGCGGAAAGGTAATCACCATGGACGAGGGATTGGATATGTTTGTGAGCAACAACAATTTCAAGCTAAAAGAAAAAGAAGATAAATCAGTTAAAAGAGAAGGCAGTAAAACAAGTGATGAACTCCAAAAATACCAAGACCGCAACCGTGAGCGCATCAGTAAAAGGCTTGCAGGTGCTATCTACCAAGTAAACCTTGATACTAGCCACCCCCTTAGCTTTGGTTTAGAGAATCCTTTTTTTATAATGAAACAAAATGCTAAAGCCTACCAGTTTCTAGGCGAAGGTGCTTGGAATGTAGGCATTTATCCACAAAAAGAGGCTTATGTAAGCGGCTTTGCAGGGCAAGAAGTCAAGCCTAAGTTAGAACAATCACTTGCCATAGGAGTAGAATACTACAAGCGTGGCAAAGTAGTCTATTTTTCGGATAATCCTGTTTTCCGTGGTTTTTGGGAGAATGGAAAGCTACTACTCATCAATGCTATTTTACTTTTGTAAAATATTCATCTTGAACTAAAAATTTGCAAAAAAATCAGGCACTAAGCCCAAAAGTGCTTGATTTTTTATATCTATGCCTCATAGGTGAGCGTACCCCTACCCATCTTCATCACCAATACTGCCTGCTGCTTTTGGTAAAGCTCTTTCATTTCTGTTTTGAGGGCATCAAACACTTGGTCGTACTCACCAAAGATTTGTGTGCTTAATCCATTGGTTTCTATGCGTAGTCCTTCGTGGTGGTGCATAGAATTAATAAAATCAAGTACTACTTGCTCGTAGTCATCTCTGAGTGGGTAAAGGCTTACTTCTACGGTTACTTCCATTATTTTTATTCTATTGAGTTGGGTCTAATCTCAGCAAACGTTTGCTTAAAAAATTTTGCTGAAATTAAGCAAAAAAATAAAAATTAGCTATTTCTTTGTAAGACTATATAAATAATTACGGCCATAATGTAATTATTTTTTTATTGATAACATAAAAACACAAATACATGAAAACAATCCATCTATTCATTTTAGCAATACTTGTTTGTGTAAGTATTGTTCAAAATACCCTAGCACAAAAAAATCAAACTACTCTAGAGCGTGTAGAACCTGCTTTTTGGTGGGTAGGCATGAAAAATCCCAACTTACAATTGATTGTGTATGGTAAAGATATTGCAAAAAGTGAGGTATCACTCAGCCATGATGGCGTTCAGCTCAAAGCCATTACCAAAGTAGCCAATCCAAATTATCTTTTCTTAGACCTTGTGCTAATGCCCGATGCCAAAGCAGGTAGTTTTGCTATTAATTTTCAATCAGGTAAAAAAAATCTACAATACAACTATGAGCTAAGGAACAGAGTCAGCACACTGAATCGTCATCAAGGATTTAGTAGCAAAGATGTAATTTATCTCCTGATGCCCGACCGCTTTGCCAATGGCAATCCTAAAAACGACAACATAGCGGGCATGCTAGAAACCATCAACCGACAAGATAAGTATGGCAGGCACGGGGGCGACCTCAAAGGCATCAGCGATAATTTAGACTATATCGTAGATTTAGGATTTACGGCACTTTGGCTTAACCCTGCCTTAGAAAATGACATGCCCAGACAATCTTACCATGGCTACGCCATCACAGATTTTTATAAGACAGATGCACGCATAGGCAACAACGACGAGTACGTAGCTTTGGTAGAAAAATGTCATCAAAAAGGGCTCAAAGTCATCATGGATATGGTGGCTAACCACTGCGGAACAAACTATTACTTTGTGAAAGACCCACCCATGGACGATTGGGTACATCAGTTTCCTGAGTTTACACGCTCTAACTACCGAGGGGCTACCCAAATAGACCCCTACAAGGCAGAAAGTGATTTTAAACTGATGCTGAGAGGTTGGTTTGATACCACTATGGCAGACCTTAACCAAGAAAACCCCTTTGTGGCTACGTATCTTGTTCAAAACTCAATCTGGTGGATAGAGTATGCAGGGCTTGATGGCATCAGAATGGATACTTATTCTTATCCTTACAAAAAATTTCTCTCTGATTGGGCAAAAGCTATCTTTGAGGAGTATCCTACATTCAACATTGTGGGCGAGGTCTGGGAGTATTTTGCCACTACCCAGGCACACTGGCTCAAAGGCTATCAAAATAATTTTGATAATTATGAAAGCAACTTGCCAAGTGTTACAGATTTTGTACTCTCAAAAGCATTGGGTGAAGCTTTCAATGAAAAAGATAGCTGGGGCAAAGGCGTTGAGCGAATTTACTATACCCTGACCCAAGACCGCATCTACCCCAATGCCAATGACCTAGTTACTTTTTTAGATAACCACGATACGCCGCGCTTCCTGACCGCTATGGGTGAAGATACCCGAAAACTCAAAATGGGGCTGGCTGCCTTGCTTACGCTACGGGGTGTGCCGCAGATTTATTATGGTACTGAAATCCTACTGACAGGCACAGACCACGGCGAGGTGCGTGAGGAATTTCCTGGAGGCTGGGCAGACCACCCAAAAAATGCTTTTACACGCGAAGGACGTACTGCCGAGCAAAACGAAATGGTTGATTATCTGCGTAACCTGCTCCAATGGCGTAAAAAAAAGCCCGTAGTCTCAGAAGGTAAATTTATGCACTTTGTGCCACAAGGCAACGTGTATGTGTATTTTAGGTATGATGCGCAAAATGCAGTGATGGTGCTTTTTAACAATCACCCCGAAAAGATTGAAACTATCAATACACAAAGATTTCAAGAAAGAATGGAAGGTTTTACAAAAGCCATAGATGTCATCAACGGAAATAAAATGCTCAACGATTTATCAAAAATTACACTCCCTGCTAAATCTGCCTTGATATTAGAACTAAAAAAGTAAAAATTACTTCCTCAAATCAATCTAAGGAACAATGATTAAACAAATCAACCTCTTGGCATTTTTAAATCATTGGTAGTCAGATACTTATTCATATTAACAAATAACAATTAATAATCTACCATTCCTAAAAAGCCCATCATCTAAAAAGTTAATGGGCTTTTTTTTATAACTTTGTCTTTGCGATTTAAGAACCATCAATCTAACTACTACCAAAATATGCCTATAACCCTCAATGCTCCCGCAAAAAATATAGAAGTAGAAATAGCACTACCTTTCTCGAAAAGCGAGTGTAACCGTGCACTCATCATTCAGGCACTTGCCCACCACCAAAGCGGCAACAGCCCCCAAGTACATAATATCTCACAGGCACGAGATAGCCAAACTATGCAAAGGCTACTTCAAATGCCCGAAGCCAAAGTCTGGGACGTGCTAGATGCAGGTACAACTATGCGCTTTTTGACAGCTTTTGCAGCTATTACAGAGCAAGAAAAGCTCATCACAGGTACTGCCCGTATGTGCCAACGCCCCATCGGGATATTAGTAGATGCTCTACGCACCTTAGGCTTTGAGATTGAATATACTCAGGCGGAGGGCTTCCCGCCTTTGAAAATCATTAAAAACCCTCAGTTTGAGCAAAAAACCGCCCGCATACAGATAAGAGGTGATGTCAGTAGTCAATACATCTCTGCACTACTCATGATTGCCCCTATTTTACCCAAAGGGCTTCAACTCGAATTACTTGGCAAGGTAAGTTCGCGCCCTTACATTACTATGACACTTAACCAAATGCGTCATTTTGGAATTGAGCATTCCTGGAAAGATAATTTGATTGAGATAGCCCCACAAAGCTACCAAGGCAATAGCTTTACTGTAGAGGCAGACTGGTCGGCAGCAAGCTATTGGTACAGCATTGTGGCACTAGCAGCCCATGCCAAAATCACTTTACTTGGGCTAAGACCTGACTCGCAGCAAGGCGACAGCCACATTCAGGTATTGATGCGAAAGCTAGGAGTCGCCACTAAGTTTTTGCAAAAAGGTGTAGAACTAAGCAAAATCCCTCATTTTATACCCGAACCGCTCAGGATAGACTTCTCTGCTTGCCCCGATTTGGCACAAACCATCTTTGTAATAGCAGCTACACTCAAAGTGCCGCTCACTGCCGTAGGGCTTGAAAGCCTCAGAATTAAAGAAACTGACCGCATACAAGCCCTCAAAAATGAGCTGGACAAATTCGGTGTAGAACTTCACGAAGGAGAAAATGCGTGGTACTTACAGTTTGATGAGTGGGCAAATGCAGAAAACCCTCAGCCAAAACAAAGTATTAAAATTAAAACCTATGAGGACCACCGCATGGCAATGGCTTTTGCGCCCCTATCGCTTCGCAGAACGCTCATCATTGAGCAAGAGAGCGTAGTCAATAAGTCTTATCCTAACTTCTGGAAAGACCTAAAAAAAGCCGGATTTTTGATTGATGATTCACTTAGTTGAAAAGTAATAAAATTATCAGTTTTTGAAATTAATAACTTGATAATCAGATAATTGATTGATTATTAATGAATACCTTACTATTGGTAACTACGCTATTGCCTGTTTTATGTTAATTTTGAAAAAAAATAAGCCATGGACACACTCACAAATACTGTAAAAAAGATTTACCTCATTCGCCACGGGCAAACTGACCTCAATAAACAAGGAATTATTCAGGGCAGTGGGGTAGATGCCGAACTCAACGAACTAGGACACCGGCAAGCACGCGCTTTCTATGAAGCCTATCAAGAAGTACCCTTTGATAAAATCTATATCTCAAACCTAAAAAGAACTTATCAGACCATTGCGCCTTTTTTAGAGAAAAATATTCCCATAGAAAAACACCAAGGACTCAACGAAATTAGTTGGGGTAAAAAAGAAGGTCGCTCGGTATCGCCAGAAGAAGATGCCTATTATCATTTTATGCTCTCAGAATGGCAAAGAGGGCGTGTAGACCTCGCCATAGAAGGAGGTGAAAGTCCACTACAAGTAGCCGAAAGGCAAAAACCTGTGCTAGCACTCTTACAATCGCGCCCCGAAGAGCAAAACATTTTGATTTGTATGCACGGCAGAGCTATGCGTATCTTCCTTTGCCTTATGCTCAACTATGAAATCAAAGAAATGGAACGCTTCGAGCACGCCAATTTGTGCCTCTACCAACTAAGCTACACAGGATCTATGTTTACCATTGACCGCCACTTTGATGTTGAACATCTAAACGATATAGATGATTGATGAAGAATAATTGAGATAAAATATTTGTAAATTTCAGTAACAGTTTATAAATTTGCAAACTCTTAGAAATTACTGTTCTGCAAAAGACACATTTCACTAACAAAGGACCTATAGCTCAGTTGGTTAGAGCATCTGACTCATAATCAGGAGGTGCGGGGTTCGAGTCCCTGTGGGTCCACCTCATTATCAAACACTTAGCAATCAAATGTGCTAAGTGTTTTTTTTGGTAACTAACATTTCGGGTCTTAGCAAACATACACTTAGCCCCCCATGTTCTTAGCGTGTTTTCATACCCACAACAGCAAACTGTTTGGAGTTTGAGATAGTATCTCAGAACAAACTTTGCGAATCATCTAAACTAAAATTCTATAAAAAACCTAATCTATAACTAAAACCACAACTTCGTGATGCAAAACCTTTGGTCTGAGGGAAATCCGTCAGACCAGTTTGCTATTGTGGGTTACATTTAAGGCTACAACCTAATACTAGTAGAGGTATGATGCTCGCTATCACCTGTTTTAAAGCAGTCATTTGGTAGTTATATTTTTTTTGATGCAAGATTTCTAAAATCTGTCAGAGATTGATTAAAGTAAAATCTGAAAAGCCGCAAAACAGCACGAAACTAAGGGTTTTATTTATGATGCATAGCTTATCTTCTAATTTTTATGACACGCTGTGCAAGAAAGTAAGGCTAGAAATATGAAATATGTCCGAAGATACTTATTTTTGAGGTCAATTTGCTTTTTTTAGCATTAAAACCATGAATTTACAAACGCAACGTGTACCCATTTACCTAGGTATTTCAAGATTTTTGTTTTTGATAGGTATTTTTTTGATGTTACTTTCTATCTCGGGGGTGGTTGCTTCTATGGTACTTGCGCTACTTTTTGATGTGCCGCTCAAAGAAATGAGTGCTTTGTTGCAGGAAGTGCCTCGCACGGCACGCCATAGGCAGATGCAATTATTATTTCAAGGTATCACGGCGTTGGGAGGTTTTATTGTGAGTGCTACAATATTTATTAAATTGGTAGAACGGCAGTCTTTCAAAATACTCAATCCAAAGCCAAAACTTTATTTTGTCAATTTTCTGCTTGCCTCAGTAATTTTTATTGCCGTAATGCCTTTTAGTTCAGCATTGATAGAGTGGAACGTAAACCTAGATTTTCCTAGCTTTATGAATGATTTTGAAACTTGGGCAAGAGCAAAAGAAGCACGATTGGCAGAGCTTACCTTCTTTCTTGTCAAATTTCAAGATGTAAGTGCTTTGGTACTTGGGCTAGTAGTGATAGGGATATTGCCAGGCATAGGCGAAGAACTTATTTTTAGAGGAATTTTGCAACGCAATATGGCACAGTATTTTTCTACTCATATCGCCATTTTTATAAGTGCTGCCATCTTTAGTGCCATTCATTTGCAGTTTTACGGGTTCTTTCCGCGCATGTTTTTGGGTATTTTGCTAGGCTATCTCTACTTTTGGAGTGGTAACTTATGGGTGCCTATTTGGGCACACATACTCAACAACTCATTTACATTGTGTATGGTCTATCTCTATCAGCAAGGCCTTGTAAGCTACAATCTGATGCAAGTAAGGGCAATGCCTTGGTATTGGGTGTTGCTTTCGGTGCTTATCACCAGTGTAGGGCTATATTTGTTTCATCAATACAATCAAAAAAATAAAATATCTTCCATTAATCATTTACCTCATTTTTAAAAACTAACATTATGGACAACTGGGAAAAAGTCTTCGTAACTAAACTTGCACACCAAGCCGAAATCGTAAGAGCAGTCTTGGAAGACCACCAAATCAATGCAATCATCATCAACAAAAGAGATTCTGCCCATGCGGGGGGCATCCACATGGGCAACCACGAAGTATATGTGTACCTTGAGCAAATGGAGGCTGCACGCAACCTGATAGAAAATGACATTAAATTTGAATAAGAACGAACGCAGCACCACAAAGGCAGATAGCCTTCGAAATAGAATTATCTATGGGTTCTCAGGATTTTTCTTGATGATGGGGGGCATGCTTTGGAATAAGTGGTCATACAGCTTTGTATTTTTAGTGATCTGTGTAGTATGCCAGTATGAATTTATCAATCTGGTATTGAGTAAAGAAAAAAAATTGCTGCGCTACTTTAGCCTGGCAGTAGGTATTTTGCTCTATATAAGCTCTTTTTTGATTGCTGCGCAGTGGCTAGATACGGTTTTTTATTTTTGGATATACCCCATTTTTTCAATGGCGTTTATTGTAGTGCTCTACCAGAAAGAGCAGTTGCGTCCTTTTCAAGATATTGGGGCAGTACTATTGAGCTTTGTGTATGTAGTGTTGCCCTTTGCCACACTGCATTGGGCTGTATTCTTAGAAGGATACTACCAATACCAAATTATTTTGGGTATTTTCTTTATCACTTGGATACATGATATTAGTTCTTATTTTATTGGTGGTCGCTATGGCAAAACCCCTCTCTTTCCACGCATCTCTCCCAAAAAATCTTGGGAAGGAAGCCTCGCCGGAGGCTTGATGGCACTTGGTATGGCAGTACTTTTGCACTTCTATCTGCAAGACCTTACCCTGCTAAAGTGGCTAGGAATGGCATTGATTATCACCATAGCAGGTACATATGGCGACTTGGTAGAGTCTATGCTAAAACGTAGCTTACAAGTAAAAGACTCCTCGCAAAGTCTGCCAGGGCATGGTGGTTTTTTAGATAGATTTGACAACCTGCTGATGAGCGCACCTTTTATTGCCTTATTTCTAAAATTTTTCTAAAAAAAGTTATATTATTTTTTGATAAAATGCTAATTTTGAATTAGCAAGTAAGTGAAGATACCTAAAAAAAGAACAATTCTTGAAATAATCCTAAAATTAAAAACCAAACTAAATTCTTATGTCATACATAGAACCCGCTCCGATTAAAGATAAAGAGAATCCGCTAGACTCCATGATGTCGCGATTCGATGAGGCAGCCCGCTTGTTAGGCATCAGTGACGAGATGTATAACATTCTAAAAACTCCCACCAAGCAAGTTATTGTAGGCTTGCCTATCACTATGGACTCAGGCAAGATAGAGGTCTTTCAGGGCTACCGAGTAGTCCATTCTAACATTTTAGGCCCCTCTAAGGGAGGCATTCGCTATGACCCCCATGTAACCCTAAATGAAGTGCAGGCACTAGCCGCGTGGATGACCTGGAAGTGCGCCGTGGTAGATATTCCCTATGGGGGTGCTAAGGGAGGCATCACCTGCAACCCTCGCCAAATGTCGGCAGGTGAATTAGAACGGCTTACACGTGCCTACACCTCTGCCATGCTTGATGTTTTTGGCCCAGACCGCGACATTCCCGCCCCCGATATGGGTACAGGCCCTCGTGAAATGGCTTGGCTGATGGACGAATACTCTAAGGCTTACGGTATGACGGTCAATGCAGTAGTTACTGGCAAGCCCTTAGTATTGGGCGGTTCATTGGGTAGGGTAGAAGCTACAGGGCGTGGTGTGATGGTCTGTGCCTTGGCAGGTATGGAAAAGCTCCGCATCAACCCTTACAAAGCAACTTGTGCCGTACAAGGCTTTGGTAATGTAGGCTCGCAAGCCGCACGCCTTTTGCACGAGCGCGGCGTTAATATTGTGGCTATCAGCGATATGTCGGGAGCTTACTACAACGAAAATGGCATCGATATAGAAAAAGCCATTGAGTATATAGAAAACAACAACCGTAGCCTAGAAGGATTTACAGAAGCAGAAAAAATTGATGGAGGGGATTTGCTCACCTTAAACGTGGACATCCTCGTGCCAGCAGCCAAAGAAGATGTCATTGTAGAAGAAAATATGCACAAAATCAAAGCCCGTATGATTGTAGAGGGTGCTAATGGTCCTACGGCAGCCGTAGCAGATGCCGTCATCAATGACAAAGGTATTCTGGCTGTACCTGATATTCTTGCCAATGCAGGTGGCGTAAGTGTATCTTACTTTGAGTGGGTACAAAACCGCTTAGGCTATAAATGGACAGAAGAACGCATACACCGCCGCAGCGACCGCATTATGCGTGAGGCTTTTGAGAAAGTATATAGCACTTCTTTACAATACAAAGTGCCTATGCGCATTGCTGCCTACATCGTAGCTATTGATAAAGTAGCCAAAACCTACACTTTCCGTGGGGGGTATTGATAGGCGCAAAGCAGGAGGATTATTGATTCTTAGGGCTACGGTGCTTTTGCGAAAAAGTGCCATAGCTCAATTTAAGTAAAATTCTGAAAAAATGAAATTAATCAGATGAACGAGCTTTATTGTTTTTTATCAAACAAGCACAAACACTTACAAGTTAACTATACTTAAATTGTTCTCAACTAAAAACAAAAAAATATGTGGACAGAAAAAGACAACAAACTATGCCAAACCTTTCAGTTCAAAGATTTTACGCAAGCTTTTGGCTTTATGACTCAGGTGGCTATCCTAGCCGAAAAAATGGATCACCACCCTTGGTGGGCAAATGTTTATAACAAAGTAGAAATGGAACTCACTACCCATGATGCAGGTAATACCATTACAGAGAAAGACCGCAAATTAGCACAAGCTATTGAGGAAGTATTTGTACGAATCAAAACTGCTTAGCTATTCAGTTGTAAAAAAATGACTAATTTTGCTAAAAAAAATTATCATTAAATACTGAATCAATGAAAGCATATATTTTCCCTGGACAAGGGGCGCAGTTCGTAGGAATGGGCAAAGAGCTCTACGAAAGCTCTGAGAAGGCTAAGGCACTTTTCGAGCAGGCAAATGAGCTGCTCGGATTCCGAATTACAGACCTTATGTTTGAAGGCACGGATGAAGACCTAAAGCAAACCAATGTAACGCAACCTGCCATCTTCTTGCATGCTGTTATTTTAGCACTTACTACTGATAACTTCTCGCCCGATATGGTAGCAGGGCATTCACTCGGGGAGTTTTCGGCATTGGTAGCCAACAAAACCCTCAGCTTTGAAGATGGATTAAAGTTAGTAGCACAAAGGGCAACTGCCATGCAAAAAGCCTGTGTAACCAATCCCTCTACTATGGCAGCAGTATTAGGTATGGAAGACGCTGCCGTAGAGCAAGTGCTTGCAGAGATAACCGAAGAGGTAGTAGTAGCTGCCAACTATAATTGCCCAGGGCAATTGGTGATTTCGGGTAGCAATGAAGGAGTAAAGATAGCTATGGAAAAACTAAGCCAAGCAGGGGCGAAACGTGTTGTACCTCTTGCAGTTGGTGGGGCCTTTCACTCTCCTTTGATGGAGTCTGCCCGTGTTGAACTCTCAGAAGCCATTGAAAAGACCACTTTTCATACACCCATTGCACCTATTTACCAAAATGTGAATGCACAACCTGCCACAGAGGTAGCCGTTATCAAAGACAACCTAGTAGCTCAACTTACCGCTCCTGTGCGATGGACACAAACCTTAGAGAAAATGATAGCCGATGGAGCCACAGAATTTACTGAAGTAGGTCCAGGTAAAGTATTGCAAGGTTTGGTCAAAAAAATAGACCGCAAAATGCCTACATCTTCTCTGTAAGTGAGAAATTGGTTGCTCAACACTGGCTCAAGCGAGGATGCACAATACTGTCAACTTAAAGAATGTTTTGCTGAGAAATAGTTATAGATACTTTTATTAATAGTAATACTAAGATCAAATCAAGTCTATTACCCTCAGTTGATATATTGAAATATCTTTTTTCAACTATTCAAAGTGAGCAATTTAGGTTCATTTACCGTAAAAAGCAAGAAAGTTTTACATCCCAGAGTGTACTTTGCTCCTAGTTGCTTGAAGTCTTCAAGCTAATCAATGAGAGCAAAGTCTATGATTTTGCTTGTTTTTGCAAAAAACAGTGGGGTGCTGGGGTGAAATGATGTTGGTTTTAGTTAGTAGTTTTGGTGATTCGGTGTCCGTTCTGCATACGCATGAAAAGTCATAGTGTTTTCATTCGTTAGTCGTGCGAAATCTTCCTTTGGAAGACTTCGCACAGTGGGGTAAACAACATCTCACTTTGTAAGACCTTCTCTATGTGTTCTATGATACTACCTGCTTTTTTACTTTATAGAATATTAATTGTTTAGGCTATCAGATGATTTGTGAAAAGCAAACTCCTCACCCACCTACTTTTTTGACTTTGTAGCCCTCCTGAGTAAGCAAAGCAACAACTCTTTCTCGGAAGTCGCCTTGAATTATGATTTCATTGTCTTTTGTGCTACCTCCTACCCCACATTGGGTTTTAAGCTTCTTACCTAGTGTTTTAAGGTCTTCTTCTGTGCCTACAAAACCCGTAATGAGGGTTACAGATTTTCCTTTTCTTTGTTTTTTATCAAGGCTTACTTTAAGATTTTGTTGCGAGGGGGGGATTGTTTGTGGTAAATCCTCTTTCTCTTTTTGGTATTCAAAATCAGGATTAGTAGAGTACACTACGCCTAGTCGGTCTTTCCAATCTTTTGACATAAACTTTAGGTTTTGAATGAAAGGGAGAGTATCTAATTCTTTAAAAATAAATAAAAAAAGCGAACCAGCACAAATCGCTCAACCACTTACCCTTGCTTCATCTCTGACCTGGGGGATTCAGCAGGAGCTGAAATTGCCAATTCGCGTTGCAAAGCTAATGCATGTGTGCTTCATATCAAAATCAATTTAGCAAATATTAACGTTATATTAACCCAATGTTTTTTAACTTGATCATTTTTTTTGACGTTTTGCTTTTATTGTAGCGCGTATTTTTAGCATACTTTCATTTAATTTTTATTATGAGAACGATAAAACAAATCATATTTTGTTTGAGCTTTTTTTTGTTAAGTATATTAAGTATATATAGCGTAGAAGCACAGAACTTTCAACCTAACACAGGCAGCAAAGCAGGGGCTGCGGCTAACTGGAAGAAAACAAGCCATGATTTCAAACAAATTCCGCAAGGAGTACCTGTATCTACTACTTTTGAAATAAAAAATACAGGTAATGCGCCCCTCATTATCTCTGAGGTAAAGCCCTCTTGCGGCTGTACAACGCCCATTTATACAAAAGAACCCATTTTACCAGGCAGAACGGGTACTATTAAGGCACAATACAATGCTGCAGATGCAGGTAAATTTGATAAAACCATTACTGTAATTACCAATAGTACAGACAATCCCAGAATGACATTACGGATTTTGGGAGAAGTAATTGGCAATTAGGTAAGTAATGATGTTAATAAGTGCTTGGTTAATAAGCAAAAAATAAAACTGGTAAAGTTTTTTACCTTTTTGTAATGTATTTATTTTGTTTGTCTGATGAAAAATTAATCCACTACTTTGATGAATAGTGAATTAATTTTTTGAAATAGCACATTCAACTTAAAATCTACAAAACTACTCTTGAAGACCTATTTCTTCTATTCTTTTTTTGATGAGTGCCCCTACTTTCACTACCTGCCCTTCTAAATCTTTATTGACTGTAAGCAAAAGATATTTTTTCTTCTTGTGAAAGAAAAATATCTTCTGCCCTACCTCAAGCCCTACGCTACTGTTTGATTTGGGAGACAGGTTAGGATTCATTACCCTTGGAATGGCAAGGGAGATAGGTTTTAGTGTTTCGTTGCGCAATGTGAAATTTACGCTTTCTTGAGTGGATAACTGAAACACAAAACCAATAAGATAGATAAAAAGTAATGTTTTCATGATTTTTTGTTTTGACCTACGAGATAAACACCTAATTTAGATTTTTACTTTGTATTTATTTTAATATTACACCTAATATCAGTAATTTTACAATATAATGAATAAAGTAGGCTTAAAAAAGGAAAAGTTATTCTTTATTTAACTGATTCACTCAAATATGTGAAAGAAAAATGTCAAAAACTGCACTCATTACAGGCGCAACAGGCTTGGTAGGAGGGTTTCTATTAGATTTTATACTCGCTTCTCCCCACTACGAAAAAGTAAAAGTACTCACACGCCGTACTACCGCTCTTAAGCACAAAAAGCTAGAAGAAATTATCATAGATTTTGAGCAGATGCCTGAAGTTGCAGCAAAACTCGCAGCAGATGATGTGTATTGTACCTTAGGAATTACACGCAAAAAAGCAGGTTCTTTGGCAAATGCACGGCTTGTAGAATACGATTATCCTTTAATGCTTGCCAAAATAGCACTTGCTCAAAAAGCTAAACAGTTTTTGATGGTTACGAGTGTGGGCGCAAACCCTGAGGCAAGTAACTATTATTTTAAGACCAAAGGCGAACTAGAGCAAGCACTTAAAACACTGAATTTCCCTAGTTTAAAGATTTTTAGACCTAGCTTGTTACTTGGTCCACGCGAAGAAATCAGAATAGGCGAGGATATCAGTAAAGTATTTTCTATTGCTTTTTCAATGTTTATTCCTGCAAGGTATCAGGGCATTCAAGCGCGCACAGTAGCTAAGTTTATGGAACTTACCGCCAAAAAAGAAGAAGAAGGATTCAAAGTATATGAGTCAGAAGTTATCAGACGCATAGAAAAGCGTGTATTTGATATGAATGAATTACAAGAAAAGACACTTTACAAGGGAGAGAATTGATGTCAATTCAGGAAATTCGTTTTCGTTACTCCTTTACACTGAGACAGTGTCTTTTTCTATGTCAAATTGGGAGGGCATACTTTTGGAGGGTTTTAAAGTCCAA
>CAYZQI010000040.1:0-12238 GCA_964480455.1 uncultured Cytophagaceae bacterium | reverse complement strand
TTTCTCACCTTTTTCTACACCTTCTATGTAAAAAGGGTCTTTTTCTATGTCAAATATCAATGCCATGTCTTTGAGTTGTTTTTTGGTTATTGTTGTTAATTTACGCAATCTTGAAAAAACCAAGATTTGACGGATATATTTTCCTAACGTTATGGGGTCTTTGCTAGTTCTTTGTAGGCTCTGAATAATTTTGGTCAATACTGCTCCGACATCTTCTTGCTCAAAATCACAGAGAATTGCCAAAACAATCTCTTCGGGAATATCAGAATTTAAGAACTGAGTATAAGAAATAGCCTTCAAATCTAGCAAAGTAAATCCTCTGAAGATTTCATCATCTTGAAGCTGTGTGCGCATGTTTACTTTTTCATTGCCCAAGTAAATCACAAATTGATGAATGGGCAGCGTGTACTTTTTTCTCAAGATGGCGAAATATTCTTGCATACGCAAAATCATTTTTTTTTCATTTTGAGTCTGAAATTCAAGATGCAGGATAGACTTCTGATTCTGAGCATCATAGACGAATCTAAGAAAATCAGCTTCTCGCTCTAGGGTTGTTTCGAGTTTGTCTTTGAGTTCTTCGCTTCTGACTACCTCTATGCCCAAGTATTTCTTACTCAGTGAAAGAATAAAATCGCCGATATTTTCACGTAGGATTTTATCGTACTGCTTGCTTTTGTCTTGTGTGGGTTCTTCGCTCATTTTTATTTGCTTTTAAAAAAAGCCCTCAATACTTATTGAGGGCTTCTATTTGCGATATTAAGCGTCATAATTTAAGTTCGGGCGAAGCCAACGCTCCAGCTCACTTACCTCCATACCCTTGCGGTGGGCAAGGTCTTCAATTTGGTCTTTTTCTATTTTACCCAATCCAAAATATCTTGAGTCAGGGTGAGAGAAATAAAAACCTGAAACAGCCGCTGCGGGGTACATTGCCAAGTTTTCGGTGAGTTTGACTCCGATTTCTTTCTCCGCGTCCAGCATTTTGAAGAGGGTAATCTTCTCGGTATGGTCGGGACAAGCAGGGTAGCCTGGAGCGGGTCTGATGCCCGTGTATTTTTCACGGATAAGGTCTTCACTACTCAGGTTTTCTTCGGGTTCGTAGCCCCAAAACTCTTTGCGCACACGCTCATGCATGCGCTCTGCAAATGCTTCTGCAAAGCGGTCGGCAAGGGCTTTGACCATAATAGAGTTGTAGTCATCATGGTCTTTTTCGTATTCTTTAGAAAGTTCTTCTGCCCCGTGAATCACTACTGCAAAGCCGCCTACATAATCTTGGATGCCCGTTTCGGCAGGGGCTATGAAGTCAGAAAGTGCAAAATGTGGCAATCCCTTTGCTTTTTCGCTCTGCTGACGAAGCGTATGCAAATTAAATACTTGCTCATCACGGTTTTCTACAAACTCGTACTCTGCATGGTGATGGTCCACACCATAATCATAGCCCACTTTTGCCAATTCTTGTTTTTGGAAAGCATAAACGGCAATGTCATCTTCTTGGCTCACATTGGCAGGGAAAAATCCACAAATACCCTTAGCAACCAGTCGATTTTCATTGATGAGTTTTTTGAGCATGGCTTGTGCATCTGCATAGAGTTTAGTAGCTTCTACGCCTACTACTTCATCTTCTAAAATTCTGGGGAATTTGCCGTGCAGCTCCCAAGTTTGGAAGAAAGGAGTCCAGTCGATGTACTCAGCCAATTCTGTGAGTGAGTAGTTTTTGAATACTTTTGTACCTAAAAAGCTAGGCTTTTTGACCTGCGTATTTTCCCAGTCAATGGTTGTTTTGTTTTTGCGGGCTTCCTCAAGACTAACGTAATTTTTACCTGATTTGCGGCGGGCATGCCCTTCACGCATACGGTCGTATTCTTCTCTTACTTCGCTAGTGAATTTTTCTTTGTTTTCATTCAACAAGTTACTCACTACAGGCACACTGCGTGAGGCATCTAATACATGAATGACTGGTTGAGAGTATTTGGGTGCAATCTTAACAGCGGTATGGATTCTTGAAGTAGTAGCCCCGCCAATGAGCAAAGGAATTTTCAGGCCTTGTCGCTCCATTTCGATGGCTACGTCCACCATTTCGTCTAAGCTAGGTGTAATCAAGCCACTCAGACCAATCACATCAACATTGTGTTTTTTGGCTTCTTCCAATATTTTATTGGTGGGCACCATCACGCCAATGTCTATGACTTCATAGTTATTACAAGCCAATACTACGCTTACTATGTTTTTTCCAATGTCGTGTACATCGCCCTTGACGGTTGCCATCAAGACCTTTCTTGATGTATTTCCCTCTACAGCTACCTCACCAGCTAATGCAGCACGCTCTTTTTCTGCCTCCATGTAGGGCAGTAAGTACGCTACTGATTTTTTCATGACCCTTGCACTTTTCACTACTTGAGGCAGGAACATCTTTCCTTCACCAAACAAATCACCTACGATGTTCATTCCGTCCATTAAAGGTCCCTCGATGACCTCAAGGGGAGTAGGGAAAAATTGTCTTGCCTCTTCGGTATCTTCATCTATGTATTCGGTGATGCCTTTCATGAGGGCATGCTTTAGTCTTTCTGTTACGGGTTGCTCACGCCAAGAGGTATCAGCCACTACTTTTTTACCTTCACCGCCTTTGAGGCTTTCGGCAAAGTCCACGAGGCGTTCGGTAGCATCTTCACGGCGGTTGAGGAGTACATCTTCTATACGTTCTAAAAGTTCTTTGGGGATTTCCTCATAGACTTCTATCATACCTGCATTCACTATGCCCATATCCATACCTGCTTTGATGGCGTGGTAAAGGAAGGCAGAGTGCATCGCTTCGCGCACGATGTTATTACCTCTAAATGAGAAAGAAATATTACTCACTCCACCGCTTACTTTGGCATAAGGGAGGTTTTCTTTAATCCAGCGGGTAGCATTGATAAAATCAACGGCATAGTTATTATGTTCTTCTATACCCGTAGCCACCGTCAAGATGTTAGGGTCAAAGATGATGTCTTCGGGTGGGAAATTAATTTCCTTGACCAAGATATTGTAAGCACGCTCACAAATCTGGATACGTCTTTCGTAGCTATCAGCCTGCCCATCTTCATCAAAAGCCATCACAATCACGGCAGCCCCATAGCGTCTGATAAGCCTTGCTCGCTCTCTAAAAGCCTTTTCACCTTCTTTTAGAGAAATAGAATTGACGATTGCCTTGCCTTGCACGCATTTCAGGCCTGCTTCTATGACTGACCACTTGGAGGAGTCAATCATAATAGGTAAGCGAGCAATGTCAGGCTCAGAGGCGATGAGGTTCAAGAAAGTAGTCATGACTTCTTCTGACTCAATCATACCCTCGTCCATGTTTACGTCTATGACTTGCGCACCCCCTTCCACTTGGTGCAAGGCTACGGCAAGCGCATCTTCATAGCGTTCTTCTTTAATCATTTTCTTGAATTGTGCCGAGCCTGTTACGTTGGTTCGCTCACCCACATTCACAAAAGGAATATTATCTGTTACTACAAAAGGCTCCATGCCGCTATAGCGTGCCCTGCGCTCTATTTGGGGAATTTGTCGGGGAGCATATTGAGCTGCAAGGTCGGCAATCACTTTGATATGCTCTGGGGTAGTACCACAGCAGCCTCCTATAATATTGACATAGCTTTCTTCTAAGAACTCTTTAATGATATTGCCCATAAACTCAGGGCTTTGGTCATAATCTCCAAATTCATTGGGCAAGCCTGCGTTGGGGTGTGCAGATACGTGAAAGAGAGCATTTTTTGCCAGACTCTGAATGTAAGGGCGCATCAAATCAGCTCCTAGCGCACAATTGACTCCTACACTCAAGAGTGGCATATGCGAAATAGAAATTAGAAATGCCTCGATGGTCTGTCCTGAGAGGGTTCGTCCTGCGGCATCAGTAATCGTACCTGATACCATGATGGGTAGTCTTGACCCCACCCCAGCCCTCCCATCAAGGGAGGGTGCTACTCCCTCCCCTGAGGGGAGGGTCGGGGTGGGGTGTTCCTCGAAGTATTTATCAATTGCAAAAAGAGCTGCTTTGGCATTGAGCGTATCAAAAACAGTCTCTACCAAAAGCATATCTACGCCTCCTTTTACCAAGCCATCTACTTGTTCATAATAAGAAGTTACCAAATCATCAAAAGTAACGGCACGATAGCCAGGGTTATTAACATCAGGAGAGAGCGAAGCTGTGCGGTTGGTAGGGCCAATAGAGCCCGCCACAAAGCGGGGTTTGTCTGGATTTTGGCGGGTAAATTCATCGGCTACTTCACGGGCAAGTTTTGCTCCTTCGTAGTTGAGCTCAAATACGAGGTCTTCCATGTGATAATCTGCCATCGCAATAGAAGTACAGCTAAAGGTATTGGTCTCGAGTATATCTGCGCCAGCCTCCAGGAAAGCTGCGTGAATTTCTCTAATGACTTCTGGCTGTGTGAGGGTAAGCAAGTCATTGTTTCCTTTGAGAGAATGTGGATAGTCTTTGAATCGCTCACCACGGTAATCTTCTTCACTAAGCTTATACTTTTGAATCATGGTACCCATTGCACCATCTAGGATTAAAATTCTTTGCTTTAAGATGTTTTCTAACATATTGATTAATTGTTAATGATGAATGGCAAATTATCAATCAAAAATTGACCTGTCATCAACAAGTCATAGATTGGCATTACCACATAATTATTTTTTTGCAGTTTTTCTTGAAAAAGATGTAAATTTCAATTTGGACATTCAATTAATTTATATTTCCCAAATCCTTTCTATTTAGGTAGATGGGTAGGATTTGGCACCTTGCCGGGACTCCTGGTAGGTTGCCAGTGCATCTGCGAGCCTATTCTCTTCGCACTTCTTCATAAATCAATTACTATATAAGAGGGGTAATTGATTTGAATTTACTGCAAAGTAAAACTAAAAATGTGGTTTTTCAAAGATTTGAGAGGTATTCTTGTTTAAAAAATGTCGTACATTACCCATTGCAAAGTGAGTAAAGGAGGGTTAATTTTACAGCATCACATACATTTTACATTCATTTAACACTAGGTTAATGAAAGAATTTGAGGTTATTTCTTTACTTCTTATATAAAATGCTATTTTTTTTGATTTTTTAGATTTACTGTTAGGTTTTTTTATCAATATAAAAATATAATTAGCACTTAACTATTTTTATTCTTTTCCTCTATTCTTATTTTAGAATAATATTCTGATTTTAGGTATTTAGAAGCTATTTTTATTGATTAATTAGAATAATATTCTGTTTTAATTGTCGCACCCAACAGTTCAACTACGATAACCGAAAAAAAAAGTTTAGTAAAAAAAACAATTAATTGAAAAATTTATTATGTTTGCTGAATCATAACATTCAAGTAATCTTAAATTAATAAAAGTATGAAACAAAAATTACTATTAGTACTGTTTTTTTGCTTTGCAATGGTGGCAACTACCTTTGCACAAAGTAAGACAGTAAAAGGAAAAGTAACCGACTCCGAAACAGGAGAAGGTGTACCAGGCGTAAACGTCATCATTAAAGGTACTACCAAAGGCACTGTTACCAACGTTGATGGCGATTATGAGCTAACAGGCGTACCCAATGGAGCTGTGTTAGAGTTCAGAGCCGTAGGTATGAAAACTGTTGAACAAGCCGTGGGTACACAATCTATGATTAACCTTGCTATGGACAAGGATACCAAAGAATTGGGAGAGGTGGTTGTAACAGGATACCGCACTTATGACAAAGAAAAATCAAATGTATCCTCTGTTACTGTTACAGCAGAAGGTATCAAATCAAGACCTAACCCAAGTGTAGTACAAACGCTCTCGGGGCAAGTACCAGGTTTGAGTATTACTACAAATAGTGGACAGCCAGGGGCAAACTCGACTGTGAATTTAAGAGGAGTAGGTTCTATCAACGGCGATACCGAACCGCTTTTCATTATTGATGGTGCGCCTGTTGATCAAGATAACTTCAGGAGCTTAAACCCTAATGAGATTGCTTCTATTACAGTATTGAAAGATGCAGGAGCTACAGCAATCTATGGTAATCGTGGTGCAAACGGTGTAATTGTGATTGAAACAAAGCGTGCAGGATACGATACACCGCTACAAGTAACCTACACCGCTCAGTACATCTCTAACACGCTTCAGGCAAACGATTACAATTTGATGAGTTCACCTCAGCAACTTCGCCTAGAGAGAGAATATGGTAATGGAAGAGGTACAACCCTCACAGATGCACAAATAAATGCTACCCCCACTTTTGATTGGGCAGACTATTTTTTCTCACAGGGTGTAGGTATCAACCACAACCTACAATTTTCTAAGGGTGGTGCAAGGTCGCAATCTTACTTCTCTATTGGTTATTTAGACCAAGAAGGTATTTTACAGACAAGTTCATTAGAGAGATTTAACCTCAGAACCAATGTTTCGGGGCGTAGTGAGAACAATAAGTTCAATTATTCTTTGAATGTATCTGTAAACTATTCCGAAAACGAAGAGCCTAATGCTATTGGTACTGGCGGAATTAATCAAAACTATGTTTTGGGTGCATACCAATCTGTACCTTACATTACTGATGCAGACTACGTGGACGGAAGGTCTTTGCTGTCTCCTTTGGTGTTTGTAAATACACCTTTGTTCTTGATAGATAGATTGAAAACACACTTCAGAGACATTAGTGAAGTAAGAGGGCTTGGTACATTGAGCTTAGGTTATGAAATTATTAAAGGGCTGAATGTCAATGCACGATTTAGTGCAGATTATATTGCCACCAATAGCTTGTTTGCTCAAAGCCCTGAGTCTTTCAATGCTTTGTTGTTTGCGGAGACAGGAAATAACACAGCTGGTTTTCAAGATAGAACATTTAATCAGCAATTTACCTTTAACCAACTCACAAGCATCTCTTACAGCAAGACCTTTGGAAAGCATAGCTTTACTGTGGGTGCTTTCACTGAGTATTTCAAGGCTGATTTGACTAACTTTGGTTTTAGAGCTGAAGGGCAAGACCCAAGTACTTTCTTCCCTGGAGATGGCTCGGGTTATGTACCAGATAATGCAGCGAACGATTTCTTTGTAGATGCTGCCTTTGCTAACTTGGCAGAGTCGGGACTGTTTTCATATTTCGGACAAGCTTCTTATGATTTTGATTCTAAATATGGTTTAGAGCTTACCCTCAGAAGAGATGCTTCTTCACGCTTTGCAAGGTCTAATAGATGGGCAACTTTCTATGCTGTTTCAGGTAGATGGAACATTCACAATGAGCGTTTTGCCGAAAATCTGCCCTTTGATGTCTTGAAACTGAGAGGTTCTTATGGTACCAACGGTAACCAGAACATCACAGGAGGTGGTAGCTATTTTGCTGGGCTAGACCTTACTCGCTCGCTTTTTGCTACGGGTAGCGGCTATGGCGGTGCTAACTCGCTCTTCCTCTCTCAGATAGGTAATACTACCCTAAGATGGGAAACCGTAGCACAAGCCAACATTGCAGTTGATATGGCAATGCTAGACAATAAATTAAGGGCAACTTTTGAAGGTTATATCAAGACTACCACAGATTTATATCAGAGCCAACCTGTATCGGCAGTTAATAGTACAACATCACTTGCTGCTAACATTGGTAAACTTGAGAACAGAGGTTTTGACTTCCAAATAGCTTATGATGTGATAAGACCTGAAACAAAAGATGGACTATTGGTAACAGTGAATGTACTAGGCAACTACAACAAGCAAGAAATTCTTGACTTGCCTGGTGATGAAACAGAACTTATCGGAACTGGTAGAATAGGTGGACCGTTGTTTGAGTATTACTCTGTGCGCTATGCAGGTGTAAACCCTGCCAATGGTAATTTATTGTTTTACACCGCAGATGGTGAGGTAACAGAAAATCCCAATGTAGATACTGACCGTGTATGGCTAGGCAAGAATATCTTCCCAGATTGGCAAGGTAGCTTCGGGTTGAACATAGATTACAAAGGCTTCTTTGTAACTGCGCAGTTTAATTACACAGTAGGTGTAGATAGATTTGATTTTGATTTATCAGGCTTCCAAAATCCAACCAATATTGGACAATTTAGAAGCTCTACTGATTTGCTGAGAGCATGGACACCCGATAACCGTGTAACGGATATTCCAGCACTAAGAGCCAACAACATTGATTTGAATTCTACTGGTACGCGTTATCTAACTGATGCGAGCTTTCTTAGATTGAGATTCTTTACTTTTGGTTACAACATACCACAGGAATGGCTACAAAAAGTGAAATTAAGAACAGGTTCTATTTTCTTTAATGGAGAAAACCTTGTTACTTTCAGCAAATGGAGAGGTTTCGACCCTGAGGCCTTGAGCAATACAAGCCGTTTGTATCCAACGCCAAGAACTTGGACAATTGGAATTGAAATCGGAATTTAATCTTGGAAATTGTTAAATTTAAAAAAAAGAAATAAGTATGAAAAATATAATAGTTGTTTTGTTTGGTGTACTGTTCGCAATCACAAGTTGCACAGATGCCATAGATATAGACCAGCCCGGAAGATTGAGTGAAGAATTTGCTTTTCGTAATGTAGCCAATCTAGAGCAAGGTGTACTAGGTCTTTATAATCGTTTTGATTACACCTCTGCCATTCAGTTCAATGCACTGTTTACAGACGACCTGTCTATTGGGGTAGATAATGGTGGACAAGGGCTGGGTGATGGTACGTATGCCTTCCGTCTCAATCCGCAAAGTGCTATTGCTTCTACTTGGTGGACTCGCTACTATGGTGCTTTGAATGCAGCTTCTAGGATTATAGAAGCCGCCGCATTAGTGGACATAGGAGAGGGTGAGCAAGCTGCTTTCGATAACGCTCTTGGGCAGGCATATGCCTTGAGAGCTTGGGCACATTTTGAGCTTTTGTCCTATTACACCACAGATATGACAGATGACAATGCGCTTAGCGTAATTTTACTAGATTTTGTGCCTTCTCAAGACCAAACATTACCACGTAATACGAATGGCGAGATTTTCCAGTCCATATTTAATGATTTAGACCAAGCCGAAGACTTGATTACTACACAGTCTAATCCTATTTTTGTAAGCCTTGATTTTGTTACAGCATTAAAAGCAAGAATTGCTGCATACAGAGGGCGTTATGCAGAAGCAGATGCACTTGCGGCAAGTTTGCTTGCTAGCTACCCTCTAGCTGACCGCACTCAGTACTTTGATATGTATCAAGATACTGACAACACTGAGGTCATTTTTAAACTACAAAGAACCATTGGCGATTCTTATGATGGACAAGGTAGTACAGGTAGCGCATTTGCAGGCGGCTGGGCAGGTGCTAACTTTGCATTCGTAAATGCAACCATAGATGGCTCACCCTATTTTGAGATGAGCAACAGTTTGTTTAACTTACTTAATCCATTTGATGTAAGGTATGACGTAAATCTACACCCAACTTCCGACCTTGGAAATAATATTCTAGTGGTAGGTAAGTACAGAGGCAAAGATGGACAGCCATTGATGAATGATTTAAAAGTCTTTCGTGCTGCCGAGATGTTACTCATCAGAGCAGAAGCTGCAGCAGATGCAAATAATCTGGCAGCGGCAGCTGGTTTTGTAGAGCAACTCCGTGATGCTAGATTTGATGATGATCAAGATGCGCCTGTATATACTACTCAAGCACAAGCTTTCTTGGGCATTTTACAAGAAAGAAGAATAGAATTTGCCTACGAAGGATTCAGATGGATGGATTTGAGACGCTTAGGGCAAAGAGCAGGAATTTCTGGCATACAAAGAGACCCAACTGATTGCGCCATCAATGGTGCTTGTGATTTACCAATTACTGATTTCAGATGGACATTACCGCTGCCTTTGGTAGAATTTAATGGTAACCCTGTGATAGCACAACAACAAAATCCCGGTTATTAATCTTATTTAGCTAACCACAAAAATAAAAAAAGATGAAAAATAAATTAATCCACTTATTCGTATTTGCAGCCCTCTTCTTTATGATGGGCTGTTCAGAAGATTTAGTATTTTATGAGGGGCCCTCGAGAGCCCAATTTGGGGACAATGGCTCTGGAACACTCATTATTAATCCTGCACAAGACACTCGTAACGTGTTTACAGTGGGAGTAACAGCAACAAGCAACGTTGATAGAACTTTCAGAATATCTGTGAGTGAAGAATCTACACTAGACCTAAGCTACTACTCTATTGAGATAGGAGATGTAGGGGTAATTCCTGCGGGTTCGTTTGTGGGCGAGATTCCTATTACTACATTTGCCACTACTAATTTTCCACCAACTGGATCGCAATTAATTCTTGAGCTAGAAGAAGTAGAAGATACAGAGTTCATTCAAGATGCCAAGACTACGCTCACCCTTGGATTTTTAGTAGCTTGCGAATTAGATGTGTCTGCTTCGGTAGGAACTTATCAAATCACACGTGATGATTTTGGTACTTCTGTAAATAATGGTACCTTTGAAGTAATTGCAGGTGCTGAACCAAATCAGCTCATTATGGTCAATCCTTTTGGGCATACTAATCCTGCTACAGGAGCACAAGACTATCAAGTGGTGATTACTATAAATCCCACAACTGGAGCGGCTACCATTACAAGACAAGATGCTTGGCATTGCGACAATTTCGGTTGTGGTTTTGGGCAAGGTAGAGTTGAAAGCGTAGCAGGAACGGGCTTTGTGTTTTCTTGCTTAGAGTCTATGCAATTTACACTCAGACATACCGTAAATGCAGGTTCATTTGGTAATTATGCCTTTGCTGCTGAGAAGATATAAAATCTAGTAGTTATTAAATAAGTAAAATACAAAAAAGCCCACTAAATAGTGGGCTTTTTTTAATTGTATTAAACTATTTTTGGTTGTTTGATAATTTGTGTGATTGCGTTGCATAAGGTAGGTTGAATACTGTTTAGGATATAAAAGCTGGCGAACTGAAAGTCCGCCACTGCAAGTTTTCATGAGGATTGTCAGACAATCTCAAAAATTAAAATAGAGAATCATAAAAAGTGAGTAAATTAACCAAGTCTTTTTCTTCTTTTACATTAATCTTATTTTTCTTTACAAATTCTTTGATTTCATCTTCTTTATCGTCTAAGGCTTTTAAAATATTTTTTGTTTTTAGGTCTATTTTCAAAATGCTTTCATCGTCCTTTTTCAGATAATAAGTAATTTTTTCTGCAAATTCATCTTGTGGGCTATATCCCCCGCCGTATCCATTGTAAGTAGATTGCTCTTTTTGTATTTCTTTACTTGTTTTTTCATACATCTTTATTTTACCGCTATGGATAATGCGCATATATCTGATAGCTTCCACTTCTGATATTCTTACTTTTGTATAATGAAACTGCTTTCCATTATTTGTGTACTTAAAATCGGCTACTTGTGTTTTTCCTAGGACAAATACTTGCTCATCTTGTGTTTTCAATACTATTTCATCATTATAAGCATCATACTTATACATTACATTGCTGTAGGCAGTTCCTTTATTATCTATCAACTCACCTATAATCCAATTTTCTGTTGTAAAAGGAGAGCCCAAAATATCTTTAAATCTTTCTCCATATAATACATCACGCGTAGCACGAGATACATCAATAATTTCCATAGGATACTGTGCTTGCACATGAATGCTTAGGAAGCTAAGTCCAAAACAAACAAGCATAAGGCTTTTGAATACTGTGTTTTTTTTCATGGGGTTAATTTTTAGTTTTTGAAATATTAACAATCTTTGATTTAAAAGTGTTTGACACGTGCTTAATTACATTTTTAATGATAGTTCATATTATTACTGTCAAATGTCTGGTTGTCTGACAATTCTTGTGGAAATCTGTAGCAGCGGACTTCCAGTCCGCTGGCATTTATGTTCTAAACAGTATTTAGCTCATCTTATCGCACACAATCACAAAAATTGTCAAAGAATCAAATGTCTTATATCTGTCATAGTACTTTTCAATTAGGACTTGAACCAGTAAGCGAGGATGATTTATTCAACACGAAACCAATAAATTTGCCACATTAGTAACTAGAAACTTCTTAATAAATAACTGACATTACGTAGTCTAAAAGTTTGTATTTGTAAAAAAAATACGGGTGGTAGATTTGCAAAAAAAACCCGAAAAACGAGATGAAATCACCAAAATTAATGGATTTGTATCGGGTGCAAGTCAAATTGACTCCCCTATGTCCCCCCTTTGGGCTTAGCGTCTTTGCATACCCGCAACAGCAACTGTTCTGAGCATCTCGCTCAGAACAAACTTCA
>CAYZQI010000039.1:0-32432 GCA_964480455.1 uncultured Cytophagaceae bacterium | reverse complement strand
GTGGAGCGCATTTAGACACTTCATAATACCAATCATACCTACTTTTCACTTCTGCTACTAATTTTTTGTGCAAATCAATGGCAGAAGGTCGTTTTTGTTTGGTTTAAAAAGCCTTTTGACACACATCAAGCCCCCAATTATAAGCGTGTCTTGCTACGCCTGCGTGTTGTTTAGCAAGCGTATCTTGCTTATCATTGAGTGCTAAACGAATTTTAAGGCTTTTCATGTTAGCTTTAGCTGTTTATGCTACAAAATTATACATTTTATAGCAAAAAACAAGTATAATGTATAAAACTATACGAAAATGTTCAAGAATTAGATTACTGATTATAACCCCACTCATCAGGTACAAATTAGCTAATTCCTTATCCATTACTGCCTATATCTGCAAATATCTCAACATCTTTTTACTTCAATACCTAAACGTTAAATTTTCTTAATACTTCTACAATGCTTTGCGACTTTGCTAACTAAGCTCTTTTTTTGTAATTGATTTAGAAAGCAAAATTGAATGAATATAAAAAAACGACCCTATTTGGTAGTATTTTTCTTGTCTATTTGTGGGATTATGGGGATAAATGTTGCCTCTAATGCACAAATACTTGACGACAGCACACAGCAGATTTACGGTCCTAGTACTACAAAGTACATCTTAGAAAATTATATTTTTGATGACCTTGAGGTAGAAACTTATGTAGATTCTTCTATCTTGCATTTTCATAGATTTAATTTCATACAGAAAAATGATAATCTCTACCAAGACCTAGGGCTAATGGGTACGGCACTGCGTCCTGTTTTTTTTCAGCTTCCTACCCAAATTGGGGCAAGACTTGGTATAGACCCCTACCAGCCTATCTTTCACAACCCACAAGCAGTCAAATACTATAATACCAAATCGCCTTTCACACAAGCCTACTATGTACAAGGCGTAAACAGCGAGCAGAAACTAAACTTTCTCTATACCCGCAACATCAACCCACGCTGGAATGTAGGCTTTGAGTATGGGCGCATTACTAGCAACCGACAGTTTGGCACAGCATCTGGCGAAGATAGAATGGGTGATGCCATTAAGTTTTTGCTCTTTACTAGCTATGGCAGCGAAAACGGAAAGTACCAACTCCTCTATCACTTTGCTCACCTTAATCTCTCTATGAGCGAAACAGGTGGGGTACTCCCCAATCCAGAGCTTCCTAACAATGGCTTTTTTAGTTTTAGAGATGCCGATGCGTTGCTTAGGCGTTCGGCAAGTAGCCGACAGTCAAAAAGCAATCATTATATTTTTCAACAATACCAACTCAACGAGGCTTTTACCATCTTCCAACGCTTTGAACTCCAGCGTCAGTTAGATGCTTTTGAAGAAGATGACCTCAACGCCAATGCCCCAAATTATCCCAAAGCACAGCCCGATTTGATAGGTATTACTGAAACAGGCGAGCTAGTAAATATTCCTGTTTTTAATTTTAACAATCAACAGACCTCAGAGCAAACTATCTATAATGTAATAGAAAATACGCTGGGCATCAAAGGAAAATTAGCAAAGTTTAATTACAGACTTTACCTCAAAAACCGCCTCTACCGCTGGAATACAAGCTATGAAAATAGACTTTTGAGGGTCTTAAACCCTGACTCTACTACTGCCTCACAGCGGCGCATAGACAAACGGCTTCTGGGAGGCTTGGATAATTTGATAGGGGGAACTTTGTTTTTTCAATTCAATGATTCTACACGCCTTGAGGCAGATGCCGAGATTTTGATAGGCGATAATTACCGCATAGGAGGGTTTTTCAAAAGTAAAAATTTTGAGGCGACCTTTACAAGTATGCTTTATGCACCCTCGCTCTTTGAACAGCGCTTCGTAAGCAATCATTTTCAATGGGACAATGGTTTTAATTTTAGCAATACACTCGTTAATAGAGTTACGGGCAGCATCACACTCAATACACGCAACCGAAAAATCCGCTTTCAGCCACAAGCCAGTTATACGGTCATCAATAATTTGGTTTATTTAGATACCCTTGCACGCCCACAGCAAACTTCTGATTTCATACAACTCTTACAGATAGGTTTTGCTTTTGACGTACAACTTGGACGTTGGCATAGCCGTAACCTTGCCTTTGCCACTGCCAATTCAAGTACTGATTTTTTGAGGATTCCTGAGCTATTTGCCACCACACAGCTTTATTGCGAAAACTGCCTGCTCAAAAAATACCTCAAAACTCAAGTCGGGATAGATGTGCATTACAAATCAGGTTATTTTGCAGATGCCTACACACCCATCACAAAGCAATTTCATTTGCAAGATAATTTTTTTGTAGGCGGCTATGCTATGATAGACCTTTTTATGAATGTACGCATCAAAAATGTACGCTTGTTCTTAAAACTTATCCATGCCAATCAATTGCCTGATGAAGGCTACATTCCTACACCAGTTTATCCTGCGCCGCCACGCACTTTTACCTTTGGCGTTGATTGGATGTTTTTCAAATGATTTTTTTATTGACTGTGTGGTATTCTTTCATAATTGACTAAATTTGACTTTTGGTCAAACAAAATCACAATGTCTTCACGAAAGATAAAACATAAACTTAATGAAATCATTTTTGGAACTGATACTCCAGCAGGGCAGTATTTTGACATTGCACTGCTCGTAGTAATTATAATTAGTGTTTTATTGGTACTCTTAGAAAGTGTAGCAGAAGTACAATCGGTCTATAAAATCACTTTTTATTACCTTGAATGGGCTTTCAGTGTTATTTTCTTGATAGAATATTTTTTGAGGGTTTACTGTGTTCCCAATAAATGGAAGTACATCTCAAGTTTTTGGGGAGTGATTGATTTACTGGCAGTTTTACCTATTTTTATCGTCTTATTTGCCTCTGGTTTACAATATCTGTTCAGCATCAGACTTTTACGCTTGATGCGTGTATTTCGTATCTTGAAATTAGGGCAACATTTCAAGGCTGCCGAACACCTCTCACGTGCGCTTGTGGCGAGTTCATACAAAATATCTGTTTTTATCTTGGGCGTATTTACCTTAGTTATTATCCTTGGAAGTGTAATGTATGTGGTAGAGGGTGGCAGAAATGGCTTTGAGAACATTCCCTTGTCTATTTATTGGGCCATTGTTACCATTACTACGGTAGGCTATGGCGATATCATACCTCAGACTATCTTAGGAAAGATGATTGCCTCTTTTATTATGCTTTTGGGCTATGGTATCATCGCAGTACCTACGGGCATCATCACTGCCGAAATCAGTAGAGACGAGCGCAGAAAAACTCTCTCTAAAATTACCCTTTGCCCTCGATGTAAACATATGCTCACAGAAACCAACCCCAATTTTTGCAGTAACTGTGGTACTTCGCTCAAAAAAGACCCACGACAAGGGCACTTGTTTAATGCCTAAGTAAAATATAAAGAACAATTTTGCTTACTTTAATTTATAAGTTCTTGATAATTAGCACTTTAAAAGCTCACAATTCGCAACTCATAATTTACACTTTCCTAAGTAGTCTGTAGCTTCAGCGCATTGTCTTTGAGCCACTCAATCCCGTCTTGATGCTCAAAAAACACCTTGATTTGAAAGTGATAGCCTTTTGCACCCATGAAGCGCAAAATTTCACGCAGCTCGTTGCCATTTGCTTGCCATTTGGAAATAAGAATAGCAATCTTAGCTCCATTGTCTGCAAAATACTTGTAGGCTTCTTCTAAGAATTCTTCTTTGAACCAAACACTACCTTCAAAAGCCAATGCTTTGTGCCTTCGGGCATCTATCAATAGCCCTCTTGAGTGTTTTTCTTGAAGTAATTGCAAAGTACTTTTCCATATTTGCTTGCAGTCATCATAAAAGTTACAGCCTGAGAGGGTCAGCGTAACTAACTCTAGTTTATTGTCATATTCTACGGTCTGCATAATCTCAAAAGTTTAAGTTTTTAAATCTAAGTACTCCCTTGACAATTGTTAGGTTTCAATGTTATATTAGTGTATGCTAATTTAATGCCTTTTTTGCAATGATACAAGCGAATGGTAAAACTAAATTTAGTATAAAGATTTGCTTTTGTTTTATTTTACTATGATTTTTGATAAGTAAGATGTGAGTTATAAGTTGTGAAATCTGAGCTTTTAATACATTCATTATCAATAACTTAGGCAATAAAAATGTAAAAGTTATTTTTTACTCTTTACTAAGGAATTAATCAATCTATGAATACGCCCAAAAAATTAATGAACACACCCCAGCCTTGGCAGCGCATTTTCTTGAATGACCGCGCAATTATGAGTGCTATTCTCATCAACATTGTATTGTTGTTCTTATTATCGTTTGATGAGTTAATGCCTTATATGCCCTTTATGGAGTACCTGGACACCCTGCTTACTATCTTTTTCTTTGTAGAAATGCTTATCAAGGTGAAGATAATGGGCTGGCGTACTTACATCAGTTCGGGTTGGAATAGGCTAGATTTTGGGATTGTGGTACTTACGATGCCTTCGGTATTTTTGGTATTTTTTGATTTACCCAATCTCACCATCTTGCTAGTATTGAGAGCTTTGCGTGTGGCAAAGTTTTTTAGATTTCTAAAATTTGTACCCAACCTAGAGGCCATTATGAGCGGAGTAGGCAGGGCACTGAAAGCCTCTGTTTTTGTGTTGTTGGCATTTTTTCTCTACAACATCATCATTTCGCTCTTTACTTGCTATCTTTTTAAAGCACATGCCCCAGAGTATTTTGGCAATGCACTCATTTCCTGCTACTCTATCTTCAAGATGTTTACCCTTGAAGGTTGGTACGAAATCCCAGAAACCATCTCAAAAGAGAATACCTCTATTGCTTTTGAGTTTTTCATCAAGTTTTATTTTATTTTTATTGTTGTAACAGGGGGTATTTTTGGACTTTCTATCGTCAATGCCATTTTTGTAGATGAAATGGTGAGCGACAACAATGATGAACTAGAGCTGCGCATCACCAAGCTAGAAAACAAGATTGATGTATTGATCAATATATTAGAGCAACTTAGCCTACCAAACAAAGAATAGTACACGCACAACACATTGGGTACAGATGTATATCCACTACTTCTCTCTCATGAGTTTGTTCATATCTTCTTGAAACTGCTCAATGAGCAATATTTCTCGGTCGGTGATGCCCGAAACCCCAGCTACCTTTTCTAGCAATGCAATAAACTTCTCAATTAGTGCCTCGCTGAGTACTTCTTTGTTTTGTTTGAAAACATAGATTGCACGGTTGTAGGTCTGCTCCATCGTGGGCTTGTGGTTGTTTTGGTCAAGATACTCGAATCTATCTATCACTATCCATCCTTCTTCACCTAGTTCTTCTTTAACTGCCTCTCTAAAAACGGTCTTTTCTATTTGAGTAAGCATGTTATCGCTTTTTGCAATCACAAAAGACAATTCGCCGATGGCTCGGTAGAGGTTGTTTTTTTCAAGTGATATTTTCATATTTTTGATAAGTGTTCAGCAAAAAATAAGCAAAGCATAAAGATACGATTTTGAAGCAAAAAAATAAACCAAAAGCTAAAATAATGGCATATTTAAAAATTATTTTCTGTACTTTTGAATAGTTTAAGCCAAATAAAAGTGAGCTTCTTTGAATTATCTAAAATAATCTTCTAAAAATATGAATCAAAAAAAGAAAGTAGTATTGGCATTTAGCGGCGGCTTAGATACTTCTTTTTGTGCCTTGTACTTGCAGAAAGAAAAAAACTTAGAGGTACACGCTGCCATTGTCAATACAGGAGGGTTTTCTGAAGAAGAAATCAAGGCAGTACAAACACGCGCCCGGGCTCTGGGCGTACATCACTTTGAAGCCATTGATTATACACAGCCTTATTATGAAAAATGCCTCAAATATCTTATCTTTGGCAACGTCCTCAGAAATAATACCTATCCACTTTCTGTAAGTTCAGAGCGTGTCTTTCAGGCATTGGCCATTGCAGCGTATGCCCAAAAAATAAATGCTGATGCCATTGCACACGGCAGCACAGGCGCAGGCAACGACCAAGTGCGCTTCGATTTGGCTTTTCAAGTCTTGCTGCCTCATATCGAGATTATCACACCCATTAGAGATATGAAACTGAGCCGCGAAGCTGAAATTGAATACCTCCAAAAAGCAGGTATTGAAATGGATTTTACCAAATCGCAATATTCTTACAATTATGGGCTATGGGGCACAAGTGTAGGAGGTAAAGAAACACTCACCTCTCATGAAGCATTGCCCGAAAGTGCTTACCCACACCCCATAGAAAAAGACGAAAGCCAGCAGATTACACTCATCTATGAGCAAGGAGAACTCAAAGGAATCAATGCGCAAGCCTTCAATAATCCTGTAAAAGCCATTCAAGCCCTTGAGCATCTAGCGCGTGGCTATGGCATAGGCAGAGATATACACGTAGGAGATACCATCATAGGCATCAAAGGCAGGGTAGGTTTTGAAGCTGCTTCGGCACTTATCACTATCAAAGCACACGCACTCTTGGAAAAACACACCCTCGGAAAGTGGCAACTCTACTGGAAAGAGCAACTTGCCAACTGGTATGGAATGTTTCTGCACGAAGCCCAATACCTAGACCCCGTCATGCGGCACATAGAGCTATTCTTAGAAGATACCCAAAAAACCGTTACGGGAAAAGTATTTGTGAAGCTTCACCCCTACCGCTTCGAGCTAGAAGGTGTTGAATCTGATTTTGACCTTATGCAGTCTAAGTTTGGTACTTATGGCGAGATGAACCGTGCTTGGGAAGGCGAAGATGTAAAAGGTTTTATAAAGATACTGGCAAATTCGCTCAAAATACAGCAATCTAATCAACAATAGTTTGTATTATTGATACTGAGCGTTTGGGTGTGCAAAACTTGCTTACACAACAAAGTGTATTAATTATTGAAAATCAAATGAAAAAAATAGGTATTGTAAGCGGTGCAGGATATACCGCTGGAGAACTCATCAGAATTTTAATCCATCATCAAGAAATAGAGCTATTGTGGGTCCATAGCCGAAGCCAAATTGGAAGGCGCGTTGCAGACATTCACCACGACCTCTGGGCAGAAACCGAGCTTGTATTTACAGATGAACTAGAATGGGAAGCAGTAGATTTGGTTTTCCTGTGCCTTGGGCATGATGAGTCTAAATCTTTTCTTGAAAAAGAGGGCTTTTATGCCTCGCAAGTTGTTATTAAAACACAAGAGCTATTGGGCAAGTCAGAAATGCTCAAAGAACAAATTTCTCGCAAGCCACATATCATAGACCTTAGCCAAGATTTTAGGTGGGCAGACGAGCAGTTTGTCTATGGCTTGCCCGAGCTAATGCGTGAGAAAATCCGCCATAAAGACAACACTAAAGCACAGCGAATTGCCAATCCAGGTTGTTTTGCTACTGCCATTCAACTGGCATTGCTTCCCCTTGCCGACGAAGGACTACTGCAAGAAGAAGTACACATTCAGGGCATTACAGGCTCTACAGGAGCAGGGCAATCACTCACCGAAACCTCACATTTTAGCTGGCGCAACAATAACCTATCGGTGTACAAGGCTTTTCAACACCAGCATTTGATGGAGATTACCAAGAGTATTCGCTATTTGCAAGGTGGCACATCACCTAAGCTCAATTTTATCCCTATGCGGGGTAACTTCACAAGGGGAATTATGACTAGCCTTTATACTTATACAGAGCTTGATGAACAATCACTCATCAAACTGTACCAAGATTACTACAGGCACCACCCTTTTGTAAAGATTTACCCAAAAAACCCTCACTTGAAGCAAGTAGTCAATACTAATTATGCTTTGCTGCACATAGAAAAGCACGAGGATAAGGTGTTTATTATCAGTATGATAGATAACCTACTAAAAGGAGCCTCGGGACAGGCAGTACAAAACATGAACTTAGTGCTGGGCTTTGAAGAGCAAACAGGTTTAGGGCTGAAAGCAAGTTTTTTTTAGCAGAAAAACCCCCAACTAGGTGATTTTAGTGGGGAAATGGTTGTTTAAAATAGCTACTCCCCTGCATTCTCAAAAAAATAACCCAAGCAATATTGTTGGAAGCACTCGTGCAAAGAAAGGCACATTGCTCACAAGGAATTTCTCAGTTAAAAAAATAACTTGATTAATTTTTTATTTATTTTTGTATATATTTTTTAAGACAATACAAGGAAAATGGCATTTGAGAACTCTCTTTTTGAAAAACTAAAACGTACACAAACCCTCAACATTCAAACCCAAAAAGCACAAGATATAAAACTACTCATTGATTTTGACGAATATGGTGCTTTTTTAGAAATCGTAAATACTTCGCTCAATTCAGTAGAAGTTGATTATAGGCAGTACAATGGTGCTTTGCGTGAGGTACTGCGCAACATTGCTTACATCAAAGATAAAAATGCTTTTTCTATTGACTGGGAGCGAGAGGCTAGTTATGTATATCTTGCTGACCACGATTACCTTTTTTGGCAATTACGCAATTGCGACAACCTTGTCAATGAAAAAGGTAAGCCGCTAAAATTTTCAGATGCTGAGGGAGCTTTGTATTTATTGATAGAAGAAACTGATTCGCCTAGGCTGCTTCAAGCCAACATACAGCTCAAAGCACAAAGTATTTTCTATAAAACAGGGAAAGCCCTGAGCGAAAATTATTTTCTCAATAATACTACTATTTATGCTATCAGACCCGTAGGCAATAACTTCAAAGAGCTTCCACTTTTTGAAACCGAACTGAACCCAGATAGCTTAGAAAAATACCTCACTTTATTTACTTCCTTTTTTCAAAATATTGAAATCATTTATCAAGACTACCAAACCAAAGAAAGTAAAGAAGTCATAAGACCTGTGCCTTCTATCTTCTTTGAAAAAGTAGATGAACAGAACTCGCTTTACCTGAGGGTGTCATTGGTATTGCCCAACTTTGAGCCAGATTTTTTAGATAGCTATGACATAGATAAGGTGGTATTGCTCAATGATATGGAGCAGACCATCAATGTACGCCCCCTAGAGCATACGCCCTTGGTAAATCATATAGAAGATGTCAAAAATAGGATTGCTTCTAAGAAAAAAACAGCCGTCTTTCAAGATGAAAATCTTTTGATTGTGCCCGAAGCACTTGCGGTCAAGTTTATTCGTGCGGAGCTACCTAGCCTACTGACAAGCTACCAAGTATTTGGTGCAGAAAAACTCAAGTCTTATAAAATTACTGCCGTAACACCTCGCCTCAACATCAACCTGAGTTCTGGCATTGATTTCTTGGAAGGAGATGCAACCCTTGATTTGGAAGGGCAAAATTTCTCTATTTTTGATGTTATCAGGCAGTACAACCAGCAAAAATACATTCAACTGAATGACGGCACACAGGCAGTATTGAACGAAAAATACATCCGCCGCCTGGAGCGGCTCTTCCGTAAACAAAAAGATGGTGCTATCAAAGTGTCATTTTTTGACCTCCCTGAGATAGAACAACTCATTGAAGACAAAACCAATACGCAAGTTTTTGAGAAATCAAGAGAAATTTTTGAAGGATTCAATAAAATCAAAAGCAAAAAAATAAAAGGTCTCAAAAAGGTCAATGCAGAGCTACGTCCCTACCAGCAACAAGGTGTAAAATGGCTCGAGTACCTCCACGAAATCAAATTAGGCGGCTGCCTGGCTGATGATATGGGGCTAGGAAAAACACTCCAAACCATCACGCTGCTCTCTAGTATCTACCCCAAAGAAAAAAAATCTACACTCATAGTGATGCCCAAGAGTCTGCTCTTTAATTGGGAAAAAGAAATTCAAAAATTCAATCCTGACCTTACCTTCTATACGTATTATGCCCAAAATAGGGAAATAGAAGAGGCCATAAAATACCATCTTATCTTTACTACCTATGCTACACTACGCAACGACATAGAAAAATTCAAAGAACACGAATATTATTATGTGATTTTAGATGAATCGCAAAATATCAAGAACCTCATGTCGCAAACCAGCAGAGCTGTAGTTTTGCTTAGTTCTGAACATAGACTTGCCCTCAGCGGCACACCCATAGAGAATAACCTAACAGAACTTTACTCGCTGTTTAGATTTCTAAACCCTGCTATGTTTCCTTCGGTAGAGCTATTCAACAGAAATTATACACAGCCCATACAAGCCGACAACGACAAAGAAGTAGCCGCCGAGCTAAGGCGTAAAATTTATCCTTTTATACTGAGAAGGCTTAAAAAACACGTACTCAAAGAGCTACCCGACAAGATAGAGCAAGTTATCTATGTAGAAATGACAACTGAACAGGCTAAACTCTACAATGAAAGAAGACTTTTCTATCAAACTTATCTAAAACAACAGATTGGCATAGGAGGAATAGAAAAATCGCAATTCATCATCTTGCAGGCACTTACCGAACTCAGACAACTTGCCTCCTCGCCCGAAGCCCGCACCGACGGCAAGGTTATCTCTGCCAAGCGTGAGGCACTGCTAGAAAACATCTTAGATGCTGCTGCCAATGGACATAAATGCTTGATATTTGTGAGTTTTTTGAACGCCATAGAAACCATTGGTGAAGATTTAGAAAAAAACGGGCTAGAGTATGTAGCTATGACAGGTGCTACCCGCGACCGCCAAGCATTGGTAGAGCGTTTCCAAGGAGATAAAGAATGTAAAGTGTTTCTTATGACCCTCAAAACGGGAGGCGTAGGGCTAAACCTCACCGCCGCTGATATGGTCTATATCTATGACCCTTGGTGGAACTTGGCTGCCGAAAACCAAGCCATAGACCGAACACACCGCATGGGGCAGCAAAAAACTGTATTTAGCTACAAACTCATCACTAAAAATACCATTGAAGAAAAAATACTGGCACTACAAGAGCAAAAAAAGGAGCTTTTCGAGAATCTTATCGGCACAGATAGTGCTTCCATCAAATCGCTCAATGAAGAAGATATATCCTTCATTTTGAGCTAGATTTTGCTAAAAATAATAGTTATTAAATAATCAGATTTTTTTGTGATGAATAAGCCTAAACTTACGGAGCAGTTAGAAATTTCTTATAAATTAGACCATTTAAAAATTTTTTTTAATAAGTTTGTTATCAATTTCATAGAACAAAATATTGCACTTTGTAAAAAATATGATGTTCCGCTTAAACTTATCAATACAGAAAAAAAACAAGGCAATAAGGGCGACTATATTAGTGCATTGACTGTCTTAATGCTACACAAAGAGCTTTTTTTGGCTATGGTAGAGGCCATGCCACCTGATGTACGAAGCCTTGTAAAAGAACTGGTATGGCGTCAAAATATCAATGCTCAAGAGATAAAACAAAAGTACCAAATTGATGTGTTTCAAGGAAACCCTAGCTACCTGAGTAATACAAATGCTTACAGCTATGTAACTCCTCTCCTACTGATGATGAATGTAAGCTTTGACAACGACATTTATTTTTATTTTGAGCCTAGTTTGAAAGAGCATTTGAGCAGTTTTTTTGAACGCCCAAATGATACATTTATCCAAGTTGTAGCTGAACAAAGCATTAATAAGAAATATATTCGTTTTGAACAAGTAGAAAGTATCTTTGTGGAGTTGCCTATTTTGAGAACTTATTATGCACAAGGGCAAATCAAAGTCAACGACAACACACTCAAACCGAATGTATCTTCGCTAAACAAAGCACGCAAAATCTGCAATATCAGAGAGTTTTATGAAAAAGATGCTGATAAAGCCCTGCATAATATCAGAACTGCTACCATGGTTGAGTTATTTCTGCATGAAAACTTGCAGCGCAATCGTTTTGAATCTAAACCCACCGAACAATACATTAAATCTTTTTACCAAGGCTTTGTAGATGGACAATATGCAAGCGAACGACTTCTACCACATATCAAAGGGTGGAGTTATCTCTATCAAAATGATATTCGCTACGGAGTGAATCAAAACCTAGATACTATTTTACAAGAACTTCCACTCATGGAGTGGGTAGATGTTGAGAACATTTTGCTATACACAAGGTTCTCATCGCTCGACCTTGAGCTAGTTATTCCCTACAAAGCTGGAAACACACTCTATGCTAAAATAAAATCCTCACAACCTCGGCATAATTATTACTATTATGACAGAGGTTATATCAAAAAAAATCTTTACGAGCCTATCATAATACATCCTTTAATAAAAGGCTTTTTGATGATGTGTGCAAGTATAGGATTGCTAGACATTGTCTATGAAGAGTCTGAAACTTATCTAGGCGGATTGGCAGATGATGGTTTGATATTTCCTTATGAAGGGATAAAGTTTGTAAGGCTTACCTCCTTTGGTGCATACGTTTTGGGAAGATTTCCTAGCTATGAAGCCCCAAAAGTAAAAGAAACTTCTGTAAAACTTGATGAAGATGGGCTATTCATTCATTATCCTAGCGAAAACAAAGCATTACTCGGTATGATAGAAAGCATCTCTCGCCCAGCAGGTAACAATCTTTTTAAAGTAGATTTTGAAACCGTGTTAGGCAAATGCAACAACAAAAAAGAAATTGACATGCAAATTAATACATTCAAAAAACTTTTGAGCGATAACCCTCCACAAATTTGGAAAGATTTTTTTTCAGCACTCCAAGAAAAATCATATACCTTCAGAAATAAAAACGAAGAATATGTAATCTATACACTACCCGAAAACAAAGAACTCATTAGTCTATTTGCAAAAGATGAATACCTCAAAAAGTATGTCGTTAGAGCAGAATACTATCATATTTTAATCCCAAGAAAATCACTATCAATCGTAAAAAAACACTTGAAAAAATCAGGTTTCTTAATTGAATTTGAATAAAAAATACCATAAAATTGAAAAAAATACTTATCACAGGCTCTAATGGGCTACTCGGGCAAAAATTAGTAGCACATTACACCTCCTCAGCATCACTCCAAAAGTATTATTTTATTGCTACTTCAAGAGGTGAAAACCGTATCAAAAAACAACAAAACTTTGCTTTTCATTCGCTTGACGTTAGTTCGCTTGATGAGGTAATGCTTGCTTTTGCACAATTTCAGCCCGATGCTGTGATTCATACGGCTGCTCTTACCCAAGTAGATGAATGTGAAACACGGCGCGAGGCTTGCTGGCAACAGAATGTAACTGCGGTAGAAAACCTTGTAAAAGCCTGCGAAAAATACAATACTTTTTTACTTCATCTCTCGACAGATTTTATTTTTGATGGCAAAGCAGGTCCTTACAGTGAAGAAGCACAGCCCAAGCCCATTAGTTATTATGGTGAAAGCAAACTAGCTGCCGAGAAAATAGTACAACAAGCACTATGCCCTTGGGCAATTGCCAGAACTGTGCTGGTATTTGGAATCAGTGAAGCAATGAGCCGTTCTAATATTATTCTTTGGGTCAAAAAATCATTGGAAGAGGGCAAAGTCATTCAAGTAGTCAATGACCAATGGCGCACCCCCACGCTTGCCGAAGACCTTGCCCAAGGCTGCGCGCTGATAGTAGAAAAAGAAGCCACTGGAATTTTTAATATTTCGGGAGAAGAAATGCTTACCCCCTACGATATGGCAATTCAAACGGCTAATTACTTCAACCTTGATAAGTCGCTCATTGTAGAAACTGATGCCTCTAAATTTAGCCAAACTGCCAGAAGGCCACCAAAAACAGGCTTTATCATCAAAAAAGCAAAAGAAGTATTGGGCTATGCCCCACATACTTTTGCAGAGGGAATCGCACTGCTGCACCAACAAATGTGAGGTGAGGAGTGTGAGGAATGAAGTGTATAGTTCTCATCTAGTCAAATTTTATGGGTAAAACACAAAAAACTTATGTTTTTTATCTTCTCGTGGCGTATTTTGCATCCTCTTTTTTACAATTCTTGATGTAGTAAATTAAGAAATATGAGATATGAAAAAAATAATTAGCATTTTAATAAGGTATGTTCCTCGAAAATACTTGCAATTACTCAGCCCCTTGGGTCTGAAAGTATTAGGGATTTTTTATCGGGGCAAAAAAGTACAATGCCCCGTCTGCAAAAGTCAATACAGTAAATTCTTGCCTTATGGGAGAGGAGCTTCAGCACGCCCCAATGCGCTCTGCCCAAGTTGCCTTTCTCTTGAGAGACATCGTCTGATTTGGCTTTATTTAGAAGAAAAAACGCATTTTTTTAATGTACCCCTCAAAGTGCTGCACATCGCACCCGAAGCCTGTTTTATTCAGAGATTTCAGAAGCTCAAAAACATTGAATACATCACTGCCGACATAGAGTCGCCCTTGGCACAGGTAAAAATGGATATTCATGATATTCCTTTTGAGGCAAATACCTTTGATGTGATTTTTTGCAACCACGTATTAGAGCACGTAAGAGATGACATCAAGGCAGCAAGCGAGATGTACCGTGTCTTAAAACCCAATGGCTGGGCTATTTTGCAAGTGCCCTTTTTTAGCAATGAATTAGAGATTACTTATGAAGATGCCAGCATCACCAGCCCCGCAGAGCGATTCAAAGCCTTTGGGCAAGAAGACCATGTGCGTATGTATGGCAAAGATTATTCACAGAGGCTCACAAAAGGAGGTTTCGAAGTAATAGAAGATGATTTTGCACAAACTCTACCACAATATATTATAGACAAATACGGTCTGCCGAGAGGAGAAACAATTTATTTTGCCAAGAAAATTTGAGTGCCATTTTTAGATAGCTATTTGCCCCCAATTACCTGTGTTAGGCAGTTGTAGATAATCACCATCTTTTGATTGGGCTATCACACCTACACTATTACTCAACCATTGGAAAAACTCCACGAAATTGAGCCCTCTGAGCTTCATGGGTGGGGTGCTCGGGTGAGCAATGTAGCGAAGATGGTCCATATTGGCATCTTGCACACCAATTGGAAAAAACAGGAACTTTTTCTCATTGACCCCCGCATTGATTTCAAACATAGCTTTTTCTAGGTCTTGGTCAGCATCTGCATCACCATCAGTGATTAGAAAAATGAAAGGCCGATAGTAGGGCTGACCCGTTTTTCTGTACCACATTTTACGGTAATTTACTTTAATGATGGCTTCTTTGACTGCATCAACAAGGCGTGTAGAACCACCCGCCTCGAGGGTAGGCATTTGGAAGTTTCTCAGCAAGGCGGGTTCCTGGATACAGCGAACGGTACTCTCAAATGTAATCAGACAAACCTCAAGCCTTTCGGCAGCAGTTTCGTCTTTCATTACTTGATAATAAAATTCTTCTAGTCCTTTGTTTAGCTCAGCTATAGGTTCGCCTACCATAGAGCCTGAGGTATCTAGCACCAATACACAAAGGCATTTTTGTTCATAATTATCGGGAGTTTCGGCGGTAAAGTCGTTTTGTGCCATATTTATTGAGTTTTATGTTGAAAGAATATTTAGCCTGATTGCTTACTGCCGTAACACACAGAAATACCTCAAACAAGAGCAGAACAGCTCAAAAGCAAAAGCTGACGATGTTAAAGAGTGCTGAGTAGCATGGCTAATCGTTCCAAATATAGCATAAAACTTTATAAATCTCTGTCCTGTTTAATTTTTTTGCGCTTCTTGCACTACTCTCAAGTCTTGGATTTCATGTTCTATGCGAGAGAAAGCCATTTTGAGATGGTCAGTTGTATTGTATTCTTCTGGAAACTCAGTGTGTATGAACGCCACAAACTTCCATATTTCAATTACTTCACTTACTTTTACTTCATAAGGTGAGTAGGCAATATTAGAAGATTTGAGTAGAAGCGTGCCTCTTTCTACAATTTTATTAAAAACTTGCTTAAACACAATGCCGTCATTTTCACTGACTACGATATATTTCTCTCCGTTTTTGATGTGGTTGAGGCTTTCCACTTGTTCTCCTATTACAATACTTTTGTCTGGCAAAGGAAGCATAGAATCCCCTTGGATTTCGAAAGCACGGTATTCTTTAAACCCATCTAAAAAAGGTAAGCTGTAGGCAGGCAGTTCTTTTAAATATTCTTTATCTGCATAGCCTTTTGTATAACCCGCAGAAGCTTTGGTAGGTACTAGATTAATGTGCTTGTGCTGGGGCATATCAATTACGACTGTCTTGACATCTACTTGCTTGCCAGTGGCATATCTCTCGAGCTTTCTTCTGTATTCCATGTCTTTCTGATTGGCACTGCTAAGGTCTATGTTGGTGAGGCTATCAATAGATACTTTAAAATATTGAGAGATAGCAGTAAGGGTAGCTATGCTAGGTTCGGCACGCCCATCTTCATAAGAAGAAATCACGCTGCGTGTCAGAGATAAGGCTTTGGCAAGAGAGTCTTGCGTTTGGCGGTTGTTTTGGCGGCGTAGGTATTTAAGATTTTTATTAAAAAATATTGGCGTTTCCATTTTTTTGCTTATTTTAGTACACAATTTGAACATTGACATCAAATTTAGCACTTAAAAAAATATAATCCAAATAAATAGTTAAAAAAAATCACAATTTTAAGTATAATTAGCAGAAAAAGTCAATAAATCTACTAATTTGTGTAATCTAGTAATGAAAATTAAATAAACTAAGAGGTCATCTCTTCATTATTTGAGTTCAAGCTGATACCTAAGTACTGATTATTATAAAGATATGAGGACATTACAGCCAAGCAAGAGGACTTTATAAAATGCCCTCTCTTAGATAATTTAAGAGAGGGCATTTTATTTATGTGCTCTTATAAAACGAGTTATTGTTTCATCAACTTCACTTCATAGCGTTTTTGCCCATCTTTAGCTTGCAAGATGTATAATCCAACAGGCAGTTGAGTAAGTTGTGCATTGAGCAATTGCTCAATGGCTGAAAGCTCGCCTTGGGTTTTCAAAATCACCTGTCCTGCTTCATTCACCAACTGAAATTGTATATTTTCTTGCTCGGGCAAACGAAGGCTTACCCGCTCAGTAGTAGGGTTAGGAAAGATCTCCATTCTGAGTGCTTGCACACCTTCCCTCACAAGGACTTGATGACTGTAAGTAGGATTGGCATTTATCTCTACAAATTTCAAGCGATAATAAGCCGCACCTTCTCCCTGCCAGTCAGTAAAATTATAAGACAATAAACTGCCATCAAAGTCTTGTAAGTCCACATTACCTATACTTTGAAATATTTGTCCATCAGGGCTTTTCTGGATTTCATAATGTGATATGTTTTGGGCTTGTAAAGTATTCCAAGTCAGTTTCACTGTTTGATTGTCTGTGCGCAGTGCATCAAAATGCAATAAACTTACAGGCAAAGGCATACTTTCATCGCCTGCTGTCCATTCTGAGAAGCGTGGAATATTGGCAAGTGTGATTTGGTTATTTGCATTATCACGGATGACCGCTGGCCTTGCGTCCCAGTTAGTGCCGCTGTAGCGGTAAAGTATCAAGTTATCTTCATTGATACCTGCCAACTCTGCATCAAAGTAATTGAATACAAAATTTGCATTGAGGTCATTACTTGCACCCGCAGGCGTAACTACGTAATACCGCTCAATGCCTAAGTTCAAATCTCCACGGCGTGTATGTCCTCTGCGAATGGTAATGCCTGCCAAACCTGCCTGAGTAGGAATGGTAATATCTGCCCCTAAGTTGGCTATATTTAGACCTCCATTCAAGAAATTATTAGCACCCGTTCTGACTGCCACCACAGAACCTGTATTGCCTGTGATACGGCTTGTTTCAGATTCATTCAATAAGTTACCCGTTGTACCTAAGTCTAGGATACGCCCATTTAATTCAAGATTACCCTGCACAAAGTTTACTTGTCCAGTTATCTCAGTATTCGCTGATAGTCGAATATTTTGTGGGTTATTTACCGTCAGGTTATTAAATCTGTTGAGGCTTGCAGGAATGAGTTGTAAAGCATTGCCACTAAAAATGACCGTACCATTGGCTGTAACCGTGCCTTGATTGGTGATAGTTCCTGCAAGGTCTAATACTCCGGTAAGATTAACGGTGAGTACTGCACCGTTTTGTAGTGTGATATTGCGCAGCAATGCAGTCGCGTTATCTATGACCGGGTCATTGGCTACATTTGGGATTAAAGCATCAATCGCTGCGCCATTGGGTACTACATTAGGACTCCAATTGAGTGGGTCTTGCCAAACGGTGTTTACATTACCAGTCCAGACAAAGGGAATAATAAAATCATCAATACTTGTGGCAGTGCCTCCAGGCGTAGTAACTGTAATGACTCCTGTGGTAGTATTGGGCACAGTAGCTTCTATACGAATATCATTGATGACTGTATAGGTAGCAGGAACACCATTGAAAGTTACTTCTGTAGCATTGGTGAAATTTTCTCCATTGATACTTACTTGGCTGCCTACTGCCCCGCTGGCTGGCGTGAAACTGATAATCACAGGCGGCGGTGGTGGAATGACCGTAAAATCAGTGGCTGTACTCACACTGCCATTGGCAGTAATTAGTGTAATCGAGCCCGTAACAGCCCCAAGTGGCACTACGGCACTAATGAGATTATCTGTGATGGTGGTATTTTGTGCCAATACATCATTAAAGAAGCGCACTTCGGTAGTAGTGCCTAGATTCGTGCCACTAATGCTCACTACTGTCCCAATCACGCCTTCATCAGGTGTAAAGCTCAAAATAGTAGGCAAAGGAGGCACTACGGTAAAGTTTTCACTTGCCGCTCCTCCTGCAGTGGTTACAATCAATTGTCCAGAACTCGCTCCCAAAGGTATTGTTACTGTGATTGTATTGGCATTGACCACGGTAAAGTTAGCAGCATTTGTACCATTGAAAGTGATGGTAGTGCCTCCTGCGACAAATCCTGTTCCCGTAATGGTAATGACCTCTCCAATCAAGGCAGAGGCAGGATTAACATTGGTGATGGTAGGGGCAATGATAAACTCAAAATCATCAATGCTTGTGGCAGTTTGCCCACCTACACTTACAACAATCTGACCTGTGGTAGTGCTAGTAGCTACAATGGCAGTGATGCGAGTAGCATTGACTACATTGAAACTGCTAACAGGCGTACCATTGATACTGACTGCCGTAGTTCCCGTAAAGTTTGACCCTTCTATGCTTACTTGTGTGCCAACCGTTCCGCTTGTGGGTGTAAAACTAAAAATACTTGGACGCACAGTAAGCGTAGCTGCTGAGGTGGCTGTTCCGCCCTGCCCTACTACAGTAATTTGCCCTGAAACGGCATCAGCAGGCAAATTGAAGGTAATCACCGTTCCATCTCCATTGATGTTGAAATCAAAAATGCTCAATCCATTGATAATGATTTCAGTGGCATCTATAAAATTAGTTCCCGTAATCGTAATCACGTCATTGACACTTGCTTCTGGCCCAGGTGTAGCAGCGATGCCTGTAATGGTAGGTGCATCAAAAAAGGTAAATACTTCTTCGCTGGTTGCCACACCGTTGGGGGTAGTGATGATGATTTCACCCGTAGCCCCAGTTCCAATGGTCAGCCTTACTGTGGTAGAATTGATTGCTGTAAATGTAGTATTGACTCCACCTACTGTGATAGCACTGATATTGGTCAAATTTGTACCTGATACAGTAACTTCTGTTCCTGTGCCTCCCGTTGCAGGAAAGAATGTACTAATGGTCGGAATAACCGTAAAAATACCACTTGTAGCCGTGCCTCCAGGTGTAGTTACGGTTACTGCCCCATTGGTAGCAGTTACGGGTACATAAGCAATAATGGTTTGGGCATCTATGATTGCAAAACTAGCATCTTCTCCATTGAAGCGTACAGATTGCACTTGGGTAAAATCAGTGCCTATGATGGTAACTGCCTCACCTACTGTACCCGAAGTAGGGTTGATTGATGTAATGCTTGGTGCAGGTAGTATGGTAAAATCAGTGGTGCTGCAATAGTCCAAGCCATTGCCCGCAGTGATGCAAATAGGGGCTGCGCCTACGGGTGTACCTGCGGCTACAGTTGCACGAATGAGTGTACTACTTTCTACATTTATATTGTTAGCTTCTACGCCATTGAAGCGCACTGATATAGTGCCTGTCAGGTTTGTACCCTGAATTACTACTTCTGTGCCTACTGCCCCAAATTGAGGGTTGAAACTTGCAATGCTCGGAATAACTGTAAAATCATCTATGCTCTCGGCATTGCCTCCGCCTGTGTTAAGGCTAATCTTGCCCGTAGTGGCATTGATAGGCACTATGGCTTCTATGGTATTGTTATCAATAATCGTAAAATTGGCTGCAAATACACCGTTGAAAAGTACTTCGGTAGTACCTCTAAAGTCAGTTCCTGTGATGGTAACTACAGCTCCAGCTCCGCCCTCTGTAGGTGTAAATCCGCTAATGGTAGGCAAAGGAATCACTACAACAAAATCCTCTTCACTGTAGCCCGTTCCAAATGAGTTGCTCACACTAATCTGACCCGTAGTAGCAAAGTCAGGTACAGTTACCACAATGGTTTGGTCATCTAGTACTGTAAATTCTGTGGCAAAATTAAAATTAAAAGCTACGGCAGTTACACCCGTAAAGCCAAAGCCTGTGATAGTAACCACACTTCCCAAACCACCCGTTAGCGGGTTGAAACTCAGAATGACAGGTTCATCACTAAATACAGCACCAAACTCAAAAGCACCAATATCTCGCCCATCTACTGCCAGTAAGCCCCTTTGGTCGGTGGCTGTGCCACTTACTGCGGCATCAATGGCTGGGCTACCTTCCTGCAACGCAATGGTTTGGGTAAAACCTCCATTCAGCGCAATGGGTGAAAGCATAGGGTCAGTAATGGGTTCAAGGCGGCCAGGAACTGGATTGTCGGCTGTGCCATTCCAACGATTTTGAGGAAATTGAATATTTGCCTCACCTGTCAAAGTGGCTGGTCCCGCCAATTGATGCCCCTCCCATTCAAAATCAGAGGTATTGTTAGAGAAAATGGTATTTCTGATATTGAGCGTATTGCCCGCTCCACCAAAAACTGCCCCTGCAAAATGTGCCGAAGAGTTATTGGCAAAAGTATTGTTATTTAGTAAAAAATTTCCTCCATAACCAGCACTTGAGAGTGCTAATGCACCTCCCAACGAACCGCCGGCCCTGAGTACTTGATTGCCCTCAAAAGTACAGTTTTCAATGCGTGCGCCTCCACCTGTGATTGTCCAGACAGCCCCGCCTTGTCTTTGTGAACGGTTATTTGTAAAAGTAGAATTAGTGATGATAAAATTTTCGGCAGGATCATCAGCATTGTTGGCATAGTCGTCTTCTACATGAAAAATAGCTCCTCCATTGCCATTATCAGGGCTAATGAGTTGATTGTTGATAAAACTAGACCTATCTACCCTAAACTGATTGCGTTTTGAATCAGAGATAGCCATATACAAAGCACCCCCTTCGTGTTTGCCACGGTTGCCTGTAAAAGTACTTCCACAAACAGAAAAATGATGGTTTTGATTGTTTGCCAAATCCCATAAATCTATGCCATCAAGGTAAACTGCCCCTCCTACTCCCGAGAGGAATGCCTCTGCGCCAGCGGCTTCATTGTTGGTAAAAGTACTATTGATGAGGGTTACTTGGCTTCCCAATCCACCAATTGCTCCGCCATCATTGGCAGTATTGCCTGTAAAATTAGATTCTGAAATCACTAAATCCCTCAAACGATAGGCATAAATGGCCCCTCCTGCACGCTCGGCAGCATTGATGTTGGTGATGGTATTGTTTCCAAAGTCACAATTGATGATTTTGACCAAGCCCCCACCATTGCCTGTAACACCACTGCCTATCAGGATTGCCCCTCCACTTTCAGCAAACAAGCCTCCTGCACCTGGTGCACGTCCATTGATGAGTCGGGTATTTTGCAGGGTAAAATCTATGCCCTCACGCACATTAAAAATACGCACTTGATTGTTTCCACTTAAAGTTACTCGCCCCCCTCCATCAAATACAGTATTGCTTTGCGTAACGCTCAACTCTTGAGTAAGTGTGATGGTGAGTGCATCAGGTCCACAATTGCAAACAATCCTTCCTCCAGTATTGAGTGCGGCTTGGAGTGCGGCTTGGTTACAGCTTGCAGGCGTACCGTCACCTACTACGGCAGTAGGATTGGTCATAATGATGGGCTTATGCGCTGTATTGTCGCAGGCTTTATCAGTGGCTGTGGTAGCCCCTATAAGGTTGCTCCATTCAGTACTTTCGCCACCCTCAGCACGAATACGGTAGTAATAAGTTGTATTGGGTTGAAGGTTGGCATCTTGGTAAGTGGTTGTATTGGGAAAAAGTGTAGTAAGCGTTTCAAAATTAAAAATATCTCCTTCTGAGCGTTGGAGGGTAAAGCCTTGTTCATTGGTAGAGTTATCTCCCCAAGTAAGATTAATTTCTGTTTGGCTAATTCCTATTGCGGCAAGATTGGTAGGTGTATTGACGACTACTCCTATGGTACTAAACTCAAATGCCCCTATATCTCTTGCCCCTCCTTCTATGGCTACTCCTCTTTGGTCTGTAGCAGGGGTAAGTGCAAAATTACCTCCTGCATCTATAGCTGGGCTACCAGGCAGTAGTGCCATGGTGAGTGTTGGGCCACCATTGTCTTGTAGCGGTCCAAGGAGGGGGTCGGCTACGGTGATGCCTGCGGTGCAGTAGCTATCATTGATGCGTTTAATATCTGGAAATTGTATGTTGTTATTGCCTGTGTAAGTACTTCCACAATTGGCACTGTTACCAGCTGGTGTATTGACACGGTTGAAAGCAATAATAGAGTTATTGAGGTTGAGTTGTCTATCTTTGAATATACCTCCACCACCAATTCTTGCCTCATTGTAAGCGATAGTACAGTTCATCACATTAGCCCCATCAAGATAATTGGCAATGCCACCACCATAACTTCCTGCATAATTATATACGATAGTGCAATTGAGTATATCAGTGCTTGCATTGCTATTTGCAGGTTCTTGTACTTGAATACCTCCACTCCATATTCCTCCTCCTTGACTGGATACACAACGGTTGTATGCAATCAAGCAGTTTCTAACGGTAATATAAACATTATTGGGAGCTATATCATTAATTGACTCATTGTCAATTAACATACCTCCTCCAAAACCTTTGGTTTCATTATTGATAATGGTAGAGTTCTCTACTAAAAGGACATTGTTATTATAGCCATATAAATATAACCCACCTCCTTCATTGGAGTCTTGGCTATTCGGATTTGCTTTATTTGCTTCAAACCTCGAGTTTCTGACAGTTACAAAACCAAGTCCATTATCTACTCTCCCTCCGTCCACATACAAGCCGCCTCCAGAAGCTCGACCTGTGGGAGAGGTAGTAAAATTGTCTTTAAATAGGCAGTTTTCTACCAATAAGTCTGAGAGTACATTGTAAACGCCCCCTCCGTGGTACAAGGATTGATTTCCAATAAACTCGCAGTTGCGGAGGGTTACAGTATTTCTACTATTGATGTAAATGGCACCACCAAAACGGTTTCTATCTTTGTTTGCTAAAAATTTACAATTATTTGCTTCAAAGGTAGATTGAAACTCTACAAAGACTGCCCCTCCGCCAAAAGAACTATTTTCACCATTCTCAAGAGTTAAATTATTAATAGTGAGTGAGGCATCGAGCGATACAAATAAGAATCTGAACCTTGGAGTATTGTTTGTACGGATTATTTTTGCACCATTTCCATTGATAATGAGTGTTTTTCCTGGGCCTAAGCGAGGTAATCCCAAAGCACCGTAGTTTCTATTTCCTACGGTGATGCTCTCAAAAACTTGGGTAAGGGTGTAAGTACTATTCGGTGAGAGGTTGATGGTGCTTGAGGCATCTCCAATACTACGAGCTTGTACCATCGCCGCAATCAAGCCAGCAACATCGCCGTCAGCGATGTCGAATATGGCAGCGTGCGTAGGTAGGCATAGCAGTACTAGCCAACTTAGGAGTAGTAATTGTGTCTTCTTCATGAAATTGAGATTTAGTAAATGCAATAAATTGCTGAAATTATTGAGAACAGAATGTTTTTTATTTTATATCACAAAGGAACGAGTTTTTGTAGGAAGATTCTAAAATTACCGATAAGATTTAAGTATTTTCATGACGCAGCAAAAAAATAGTATTGCTAAAGTAAATAAGCAAAAAAAATAAATGAACTTACTTCCCAGATAAAGAAGGTTTATATCATTTTGAAAAAATTATCTTCTTTGGGAAGACTAAATAAATATTTACAAGCAACGATATATGGCTGGAACTTTTCAATGAGGTTTTGTATCATAAGTATAATACAATTACAACTTCATTAAGTAAAATTTTATGTTATGGTTCGGAAGATATGCGTTGTAAGTCCAAAAGTAGTCTTTACTTTTTTGTATATGTAAAAGTGTATGCTGCTGTGCCAATCATTGTCGAGTGTTAAATCATTTGAGGGGTTTGTTCTCGCCTACTTTTCTTATAAATTATGCTTTTTCAGAAAAAACTTACTTCAAAGCAATATCTCCCATACTGAAAGACAGTAACTCAATAATTTTGATATATTATCTTTTAATAAAAATTTTCTTTGTGATAACCTGTTGCGAAGCATAATAAGCTCTCAAAAAATACATACCTGAAGACAAGTTTTCTAGTGATATGGTATAACTTTCTTGCTGAGTTTGAGGAAGTACTATTGATGACTGTTTTTTACCGTGTATATCATACAGTTCTATCTGCTGGGGTAATTTACCTTCTAGCACTAGATACTCTTGAGCGGGGTTGGGATATACTTTGAATTGGGCTGTTGGTTCGGTCGGTAGATTGGTAACAAAGTTCACTTCTCCAAAGACAGGGCGAAGCATCAGCGCACCTCGGTCTTCTTCTTGGGGTAGAAAATTATTCCATTGGTTGCCAACATTGAAGAAAATTTTATCACTATAATCATTGTTGCGGTCGTAGCCTACGGTCATTCGGTCATTAGTGGTTTGTTCCCAGCCTACATAAAATATACCTGCATCAAGCGGAATGGCTGGAAATCTAAAAAATGCATCAGTTGCCCCTTTTACTTCATCAATACTTAGAAACTGATTGCGGTTATCTGAGTATCTGATGGGTACATTCACTTTGTAGAGTACAGAGTCGCCAGGTTCTCCTATGTTTTTCCATATTACTAGGTTGTAGGTCTGCCCTATAAGATTGCCTTCTAGCTGTACAATATGAATGAGTACATCGGTGAGTGTATCAGGTTGATTGAGTTCAAACTGAACGGCTACTTGTCCAAAACGCTGATTGACTCCCGCGCCATACTCGGCAGTGCCATCATCATAGGCATAATAATCGTCTAAAACAGTAATGCTTGAAATAGTGTCATTCTTTCGTAAATCAATGGGAGGGATTTGATTGTCGCTGTCACCAGTAGAAACAATAAACTGTGTCAGAATTTCTAGGGGTTCGGTAGAAAATGGAATTACATTTTCAAGAATATCTGCAACGATTTCAAAATCACGGGCATCACCATCTATCACAAAGGCTGCGGTGTTGGCTATTTCTGCGATTTCTGTATTGCTTCGAAGGTCTGTCAAAATACAGCGGTAGCTAGGCGCATCTATTTCTATGGGTACACTTAAGTTGTTGATAGTAGTGCTTACTTGTGCAGCGGTTTCTAGTGAGGGGTTGGCAAAATACTGTTTTAAGGGCATAGCAGTATAGCGGCTCAATATAGAATTGGGTGTTTGCGAACAGGCAATCTCATCAGTATAAAAATCGTCAAAGCTACGATTGTCATTTAGATAGATATAGTCTAAATGCCATACATCATACACCCCCGACTGTCTGCCAAAGCTCTGAAAACGGAATTGAAAAGCCTCATAAAAAAATATATTTGTTTCAATAGGTACCATTATCTGTGCAAAAGGAGCGGTAACTTGTCCTCCCATTTGCCGCCATACTGTATGCCATTTGCCAGTATCATCTCTAAGCTGCAAACGAAGCGAATCTTCAATGTCAGGTCGTTCGCCTATTCCTTCCATCTGCCAAAAGAAACTCAGGTACAAAGAGTCAGCAGGGCTAAATCCTGACAAATCTATGGGGCAAGAGGTGAGGGTATCTGTAGAACCAATGGCGGTATTGACCACATTAGAGAAGTCGTAGGGGCTGCCGCTGGCATCTATGCCATCAAAAGTAGCTACTCCAAAACTGATAGGAGCAAGCGAAAACGCTTGATTTACGAAAACACCTCCTTGTTTTACCCATAGTGTAGTGTCTGGATTGCCAGTATAGGTAGAAAAATCTTCAAAAAAAGGGAGATTCAAAGGGACACCACGTGCTTGTAGATTATTTCCTTTATTGGAAGATGGAGCAAGTCTAGTGGATATATTTTTGAGCGGAGATAGCACTAATTGAGCTTTGACACCCTCAAAGCTACTCCAAAATAGACAAAATAAGAGGACAATTTTAATGTACATGGCTTAATTTATAGTGAACCATTACAAAGATACAAACAGCCCACACAAAACCCAATTTTCTAATAAATTTGGTGCAAAGCTATATCTTTCATTGATTGGTATTTTCAAAAAAAGATAAATTTCGATGGAGGAAGACCTATCGAGGCTACTTTCTTACATTTTGGCAAATCATTTTACATTAGCTAAGTGGTAGGTGTATCTTCTGCTTGCAATTGTTTTTCATACAACTCGCGGTACATTCCATTTTGCTCAATCAGTGTTTCGTGTGTACCTTCTTCTACCAGCACTCCATCATCTAATACAATTATCTTATCGGCAAGTTTGGCTGAGGATACCCTATGAGAGATGATGACGGAAGTGCGGTTTTCCATAATGGCTTTTAGATTGTTCAAAATAATATTTTCAGTATTGGTATCTACTGCCGAGAGGCTATCATCAAGTATCAAGATGCGTGGTTCTCTCACAATGGCTCTTGCCATAGAAAGCCGCTGTTTTTGTCCACCTGAAAGTGAAATACCTCTTTCACCTATGCGTGTATCAAACTGATGAGGAAAATCCATAATATTGTGGTAGAGGTCGGCATCTTTTGCAGCTTGTAGCATTTTTTCTTCTGGTATTGCTACTCCTCCAAATGCTATGTTATTTCTAATGGTATCTGAGAAAAGAAACACATCTTGGGGTACATAGCCTATTTGTGTACGCAAGCAATGGAGGTCGTAATCATGAATATTGATGCCATCAATGCGAATATCTCCCTCTGTGGCATCATACATTCGAGTAAGCAGATTGGCTACGGTGCTTTTCCCTGAACCTGTAGTACCCAGGATTGCCAGTGTCTTACCTGCCTTTACTTCAAAAGAAAGTTGCTTGAGTGCTTGTACGCCTGTGTCGGGGTAGAGAAAAGATACTTTATTGAATTGGATATCCCCTTCTATGGTTTTCTCTAAATTTTTTTGTGAAACAATATCAGTTTTAGTGTTCAGAAATTCATTGATGCGGGTCTGCGAGGCTGCTGCACGCTGCACCAAACTTGTAACCCAGCCTACTGAGGTAACAGGCCATGTGAGCATATTGACATAAATGATGAACTCTGCAATGACTCCATTGGTGATTTTGCCATTCATTACTTCTATACCTCCTATATATACCACCAAAATAGTACTAAAACCTACCAAGCCTACTATCAGCGGAAAGAACAAGGCATCAACCAAAGCCAATCGTACTGATTTCTGTCGGTATTCTTCACTCTCTTTTGCAAAACTTTGTACTGAGTCTTCTTCACGTGCAAATGCTTTCAATACACGTATGCCCGAAAAAGACTCTTGTACATAAGTAGAAAGCCCCGAAAGGCTGCGCTGAATAGAGGTTGATTGTTTGTTGATGATGTTGCTCACAAAGTAAATGCTCACCGAAAGAAATGGCAGCGGCAACAAAGAATAAAAAGCAAGGCTTGCATCTATCATAAACATGTAGCTAATCACCATGATACAGAGTGTAATCAAGTTGAGGCTATACATAATGGCAGGACCAAGGTACATCCTGACCTGTGTTACATCTTCTGAGATTCTTGCCATCAAGTCTCCAGTATTATTTTTTCTGTAAAAACTCAAAGGTAAGACTTGATAATGCGCATAAATTTCGTTCTTTAGGTCATATTCTATTAATCTTGACATCACTATCAGGGTCTGACGCACTAAAAACAAAAAAGTGCCTCGCAAGATAGCCAATAGCAAAATTAAGCCTCCATACATCAGTACATTCCAGGCGAATGTGTTGTAAAATACCTCTTGTGCATTGGCATCTGTTGTATTTTTATAAGTGATGATTGCTTTTTCAACAGCGTCAAAAGAGTAACGAACTATCGGGGCAGGTGCAATACTGAGGGCATTAGAAATAATTGTAAAGAGAAAACCCCAAAACAAAAGCCAGCGGTATTTATAAATGTATTTATTGAGATAGAGCAGTGATTTCATAGATTTGAAAAGTATTATGCAAGTGCTTTTGTTTGCTATTCAGTAAGTTAATGCTATGTTAGGCGCAATTAGTGGATAATTTACAATTTTTTATAACTGCAAGAGGCTCATTATCAGCAATTTAAGTTTTACTACAAAGCTACTCAACAGAGACCTTGTTTTAATTATGTCTCATCTCGGCAAATTTGCTATCAAAAAAATCTAGCCTACGGAGTCTGAGGCGGTAAAACACGAACCCTATCCAAGCCAGCAGCCCTACCACAAAGACTGCTAGGGTTAGACCCCACTCCCACACCTGTCCACCCTGCCCTCGGTTGATAAACCATATCTTCACAACACAGAAAATAACAAAAATATTTAAAAGTAAAGCCAGACCATAAAACCAGACACTCCAAACTTCACGCAGTTTTTCTATATGGGTTTTATCTGAAAACCAAAAATCAGCTTGCGGCACGTTCATTTTTTGGAGCGGCATATCGCGCATTAGCCGTACAATGATTGAAATAAGTACATTCAGCAATATCAAGAAAACAGAAAAACCATAAAAAAACACATCACTACTTGTGTTTGCTAGGCTTTTGCCTACCGTATCGCGATAAAGCACCACGGGGCTAGTGAGGTCGGTCAGCTCATAATAAGCCAAGCTCACCACTACTACAAAAGCCAGCACAGTAATATTTTTAAAAAAGCGAGTTACTTTTAGCATATCTTAGAACAGGAAACCACTTAGGAGTGATAGTTAATGTTAATTTTCTAGAAACCGCCTATTTAGGAAATAGGTTTTGAACTACTTAGCAAAATTACGGGAGTTTCACTTCAAAAACAAGTTTACAGAAGGCTTAATCCTTTTTGAGAAATTTCAGGCTAATCATACAAATCAATCAAAAATAAAAAACGGTAATATTTTTGTAACTGATAAATGATTTAAGCAATAGCCAACACACTAAACCAAGAAGCAATATCAAAAAAATAAGGGCTTTCAATAAATAAACCAGTCCGATGAAAAATATATATTATTATCTTACAGGCATTGTACTGCTGGCGCTGGTGCTAGTTTTTAGTCTGGTACGTGTGCCTTTTCCAAGGCACGAGCATTATCTGCTACAAACTACCATTGCAGGCTCGTACAGAATCTTCAATCTAAGAGAGCATCTCCAAAAATATGATAGTCTAAGGGTTGAAATCAATACACAGCAGTTTAGACTTTCTTCTTATTACCTCCAAAATACGGATACACTCACTAGACAAACAGCTATCAGAGATGCAAAAAAATATCTTTTGTATAATATTGAGCAAGAAATCATCCCTTTTTGGCTCAATACTGAATGGGATTTTAATGGCACTACCGAAACCCCCCGCGAAGGTGCCATTGCCTGTGGCTATTTTGTAACTACCGTGCTCAGGCACGCAGGTTTTAGAATGGATAAATATTATCTTGCACGCCAAACCTCAAGCAAACTCATTCATACCCTTTGCCAAGCCGAAAGTATTGTAAAAATTAGAAACAACGACTTTGAGTCATTGATAACTTACCTAGCCCAGCAAGATGATGGAATTTACATCATAGGACTAGATAAACACGTAGGCTTTGCCATAAAATCTAATGGCAAAACGCATTTTATTCACTCTCGCCAACCCCGACACATAGGCGTAGTCAAAGAAAAAGCACACGAATCTAGCACCTTGCAAGGCTCAAGCATCTATGTAGTCGGAAATCTGTTGGAAAATACACATTTGATGCACACCTGGCTGAGCCAATCCGAAATACCTGTTGGCTAGAAAAGCAACTGAAATTGAACTCCAAAATGAAATTTTTTAATCACTAAACCTTGATTTGGATATTAGCGGCGAAATATAAGTGTAGTGAACTATAATAGTTCCGATAATCAAGCGCTTGACTTAGCTAACAATTGATAATTAATAGTGCGCTACCATTGAGTGATAAGATATTGCTAACAAATCCATTTTATTCACTTGCATATCTCAATCCTACTCATTAACTTTGCAAAGATAATTTTTAACAGGGGTGCCTTAATACAACAGGCTGAGATTATACCCATTGAACCTGATGCGGGTAATGCCGTCGAAGGGAGTTTGTAATAATCCATTAATATTGATTGATTAAACCAAAAAGCAAGCGAAAGGTGCACACTTCGCTCAAAAACGACAGTATTGTATGATTTCTGTCAAGCTACTTGGCCTCAATCAATACCTCTGAAGTAAAAATATCCATTTTAAAAATAATGTAGGTCTTAGGGTTCATTCCTTTTAGTGGAATAAGCTCTATTTTAAACAAATTAAAAAAATGCGATTTACTCTTTACTTCTTTTTCATTCTATTTTTGATGAGTTTTGGGCGGCTGAGTTTTGCCCAGCAACTTCAAGTGCGTGGCACAGTTACAGACCAAAGTACGGGCGAGGCACTTACAGGCGCTACTGTTCGTATTGAGGGAACTTACCAGGCCGTAGCAACCGATTTTTCGGGTAGTTTTATCTTCAAAAAGCTCAATGCAGGCACTTATACCTTCAAAGTGAGCTTTGTAGGCTATCAGACCCTAAGCCAAACTGTAGAGGTGAGCGAAAACCAAAATCTTGATTTTGCCCTCCAAACACAAACTTTCATCGCTGATGAGGTAGTGGTGCGTGCTACAAGGGTAGCCGACAATGCGCCTATGGCTTATACCAATGTGAGCCGTGAGGAGCTACAAGCCCAGAACTTAGGGCAAGATTTACCCATTTTGCTCAATTTTACGCCTTCGGTAGTTACTACCTCCGATGCAGGGGCAGGCGTAGGCTATACGGGCATACGCATACGAGGCAGCGATGCCACCCGAATCAACCTGACTATCAATGGCATACCCCTCAATGATGCCGAATCGCAGGGAACGTTCTTGGTCAATTTACCTGATTTCGCCTCTTCCATTGAGAGTATTCAAATACAGCGAGGCGTAGGGACTTCTACCAATGGTGCAGGGGCTTTTGGGGCATCTATCAATGTACAGACCAACCAACGCACCGAAACACCCTTTGCCGAAATCAGCAATTCTGTGGGTTCTTTCAATACCCTGAAGCATACCCTTAGGGTAGGCACAGGCTTGATAGCTGATAAATTTACACTTGATGCACGCCTTTCTAAGATTAGTTCTGATGGATTTATTAATAGGGCTTTTTCAGATTTGCGTTCTTTTTACCTCTCGGGAGGCTATTATGGCAAAAACACCATCATCAGGGCAAATGTATTTTCAGGCAGAGAGCAGACTTTTCAGGCTTGGTATGGCGTACCCGAAGCCCGCCTGAGGGGTGATGTGCAGGGTATGAATGCCTACATAGACCGCAATTTTCTTAGCCCTACACAAGCGCAAGATTTGCTGGGTGCAGATAGCCGCCGCTACAACTCACAGACCTACGACAATGAAACCGATAATTATCAGCAAGACCACTACCAGTTTTTTGTAACACAAAACCTAGCTAAAGACTGGAATTTGAACGTATCACTACATTACACTCGTGGGCGGGGCTATTTTGAGCAATTCAGAGAAGATGACGACCTAGAAGATTATGGCTTGCCAAATGTCAATATTGGCAATGAAGTAATTACTAATTCTGACCTCATTCGCCGCCGTTGGTTAGATAATCATTTTTACGGAACGGTCTTTTCGCTCAATAAGCAAACAAAGCGAACAGATTTTACGCTAGGCGGTGCTTGGAACAAATACCTTGGTGAGCATTTTGGCGAAGTCGTTTGGGCAAGGTTTGCCAGTACTTCACAAATCCGTGAGCGATATTATGAAAATGACGCTGAAAAGACAGATTTTAATACTTTTATAAAAGTCAATCATCAATTTACTGAAAAGCTCAGTGCTTTGGTGGACTTGCAATACAGGCGAGTTTTTTATGATTTTCTAGGAAATATCATTGATAACCAAGGATTTAGAAACGTACAGCAAAACGTAACTTTTAATTTCTTTAACCCCAAAGTAGGGCTAAATTATGCCCTGAGCGGTCTGTCTGATGTCTATGCTTCGCTCAGTGTGGGGACCAAAGAACCCAATCGAGATGACTTCACACAGTCCTCGCCCGATAGCCGCCCCCTTGCCGAAAAACTCTATGATGTGGAGCTGGGCTATCGTCAGCGTGGCAATAAA
>CAYZQI010000038.1:29834-32851 GCA_964480455.1 uncultured Cytophagaceae bacterium | reverse complement strand
CCCGCTAACTTTTTAAACAGTTTGAAACCATACACACTTTAATCAGGGACTACCGGACAAATCAAAATGGTAATAAATCGCTTTTGCGCCCTATGAGAGATAAGGTATATTTGTAATATATCTGTTACTCTACTACCTCATCATAGAGTAAAGCAGAAAAATAAAAAGCCTTCTGATTAGCAATATCAGAAGGCTTTTTGAATAATATTTTTTGCTTATATGTTGTTGTCAATAAACATTTTCTTAGCTGTATTTCCAACAATACTTGTACTGGCTACATCTACGCTGCCCCCAATAATACCACCTAACAGAGGTACAAGTTTAACAAGATTTACGATACCTTTCTCACCAAACTTAGTAACAAGGCGAAAACCTACTTTTTGGTTAATGGCTATTAATACCTTACTTGGTATATTCTTAATTGCCTGAACACCCACTTTTTTACCTACTTGGATACCTGTATTTTTGAGAATGTCTTTTACGGCATTCCCAGCCAAACAAGCATAAACCATTGTTTTGGTTTGATCGTCCTGTATATCGTGTCCACCCATATATGCAATAGCTGCAATCATACGTACCTGTAGCAGCATCACACTAGCAATATTGGCTGGGATAGCAACGGGAAGTACAATAATACCTCCTAAGCCTGAAAGAAAGCCAGATGTCCCAGCTTTTACCGTTTGCCAATAAATTAAGCTATTTACTTGGCTGTTCAAATCACCGTCCTTTTTTAGGTAATCTTCAGCCATAGATTTTGCATCATCAAAGCCTGGCAAGCCATTGACGGCTGTATTATAGGCATAATCCAGCAATTTCATTATTGCGTTCTGTTCCATAAAATTTGTATAAATTGGTAGTAAAAGTCAAATAATACATCCAACGAAAAGCCCTAATACCTGTTGATTGAAAATAAATAGATTTATTACAATGTGCTTTAAGATGCCTTGTTCTCTCTCAATCAACAAAAAAGCACTCAAAATTTTGTCTATTTATTATTAACTTTATCAAAAAAAACAAACCCTTCACCATGAAAACACAACTATTCATCAATAAACTTTCGGAGGAGCGTCAGAACTCTTTTTGGTATTTTGGAGAGGGGGAGATAGCACGAGTCTGTGAGGGAGAGAAATTATGATTTATGCTGAGGGAGAGATACGTGTGTATTTCTCTGAGGAACTAGGAACACAAAAAGATGAGCAGGCAGTAGAAGTTGCCTTAGATAAAGGCTATACTGATACTGACTTATCAGGACTTGCATTTGATGAATGTAATTGGTTTGATTTTGAATACCGTATCAAGGGTAAGGAAACCTTTGATATATTGGAAGACGCTTGTTTTAGCTATGACGAAGCCATTGAGTTTGCACAAAAAGTACTGAAAGATAATGATTTTTGGGAAAACTCGTAATCCCCCCAACCTCTTCCAACACGCCATTAAAAACCTATTAGATTTTTGGGCTTAAGTTGCTTGTTTGCTATGAGTGGCAAGCTAAAACCAGCGGTATTCTCAAAATACAGTTTGAAAGATGGAGTTGTGCTTTTGCTGATTATCTCTGCGTAGTTCTTTATCTTTTTTGGTACATTGTATCGTTCTCCCAATTTGACTACCGCCCATAGCTAGGCAAGAGATACCCTGCTTGTTTCTCAACGAAAAATAGAAAAACTGGGTGAAATAGGTAGGAGTAGGCGAAGTGCCACAATGTTTTTGGGAATAAACTCCGAACCCTTCCTGAGCAAAATAGTATGGCGGTAGGTCAGGCTCCAGACACTCCAGCCCAGTCCTATCTCGGGGCGAAAGCCTATGTTGTTGCGTGTATCTTCCCAAAAGTAGCCCGCACTTGCTCCAATAGATAGGAAGCCTACACCATTGAGCAGGAAAGAGCCTTGCACTGATTGCATTTTTCCGTTGAGGTTGTAGCCTGTGGATAATCCCATGGCCATCACAAAAATATCTTTTCGGTAGGCACGCATCAAACCTAGCTCTGCTACAGTAGCACTGCCTTGCTGCAGGTCTGCCGAGATAGCCCAAAACGCCCCTTCATAACGTGGCGAAAGTTGTAAGTTGGTTTGTGTCTGGACATTCTTGAATGTTTTGATGTCAGCTTCTTTAAAATTTCTGTTCCAAAGATACAAATACTGCGAACTATCCAAGGCTTGAGCCTGTGGCGGAATTTGTTTAAAGCGATTATGGCTCAGGTCCAAGAAACGCAGTCTATCCAATTGATTAAAAGAGGAAGGTAGTTGGCGCAGCGCATTGTCGGGCAGGTAGAGTTCTTTTAAATTGGATAGTTCTCCAAAATTATCGGGCAGGCTACGCAGGCGATTGCCTCCAAACCAAAACTTGAAGCCACGCCCGAGCCTAAGCGATTCAAGTTGTTGCAGCCTCGTAATTTCTGGGGGAATTGCTTTGAGGCGGTTGCCATAAAGGTACAAATACCGAATACTAGACATTTCAAAAATAATGTTAGGAATGGTTTTAAGCCTATTATCGCCCAAATCTAAGTAGTATAAATACTTCAGATTTACCAAACTTTGGGGTAGGTCGGTCAGTTGATTACTATATACATCAATCCATTGTAAGCGTTCAAATGTACCTATCCACTCGGGCAGGCTACGCAACTGATTTTCGTAGAGCAATATTTTTTGGAGGTTTGTAAACTTGCGAATTTCTTCTGGAAGTTGGCTAAGTTTTTTATCGCCTAAGTCTAGTACGATGACTTCGTTGGGTGTTTTGCATGCTTCTTCAAGTTTTTTGAAGATTTTTTGCTGACTGAGGGCAAGCGGACTGAGCAGCGTATCTACTTGGGCAAGGCTTATCTGACAATTAAGCAAGAATATCCAGGCAATGATAAGTAATTTTTTCAAGACCAAAACATAAAAAAATAGACGCATTAGGGTTAAGATTGATTCAAAATCAAAAGTACATTGAAAAGGGCTGATTTCAAATTATTTTTTTGTAGCCAAAGGACATGCCTAATCAGCCCAAGGACATGCCTAATCAGCCCAAGGACATGCCTA
>CAYZQI010000038.1:27399-29734 GCA_964480455.1 uncultured Cytophagaceae bacterium | reverse complement strand
AAGGACATGCCTAATCAGCCCAAGGACATGCCTAATCAGCCCAAGGACATGCCTAGTCAGCCCAAGGGCATGCCTAATCAGCCCAAGGGCATGCCCTTGGGCTACTACGATTTTGGCATTTTTAGAAGAATTTTATTACGGCTTTTTTCCATGACCCATACCGAGATGCTATCTGCCCACACTGCCGAAGAGCGGCGCGTAGGGTGTGCACCATCTCTTTTGCGTTCAAAAGTAAGGTGTCTTGACTCAAAAAAGCGGTCTTTGCCTACGTTTTTCTTGATAAGTTCATTGATACCTGTATCTTCTGCCCAATTGGGCGGCCCTATCCATATAAATTTGCGATTGCCTGCTTGTGTTATAATATCTTTAATGTATTTTTCTCTGTCCTGAATATTTCGGATAAACAACTCATTAGAGCCTGTGGTAAAAAAGATATAGTCAGGGTCATATTTTGCAACCAATTTGCGCAGGCTATCTGACTCACTCCACCAAAGCGTAGAAGAACTGTACCAAATTACGGTCTCGAGCTTGTGTCCGTTGTAGGCAGCATAGTCCCTAAATCTAAACATAAGTTCCTCACACATTGAGTCGCCAGTCAATAAAATGGTGTGTGCAGAGGTATCTACTTGCTGTGCGGCACTATCGGCGGCTTGCAGACTGGCTTCTAAGGTGGTTTCAAAAAATTGTTGATAGGCTTCTGCCAAGAAAGGCTCAGAATTAGGTGGGGTGAGCAGTTCTTTGAGCGTAGTTTTTTTGATTTGCACACTAAAATCAATTTGGTATTCTATGACAGCATAGGCGCTCAGGGTAATGAGTGCAAGGCTCAATACAGCTATGACTTCAAGAAGTGGTTTGACTGCTTTCATCAATTCTTTATCATTTTTTTTTGTGCTGTGCAAAAAGCCATTGTAGTAATTCCTGGCTTTGGTAGGCAGGTTTCCAGCTACCATGCCCTACACCTTTGTATTCTGTATAGTTGGGTGTGCCTCCTGCCTTGCGGATAGCGGCTATCATATTGCGACTGCGAGCAGGCTTCACCACGCCATCTTTATCGCCATGAAAAGCCCAGAGTGGAAGGTCTCTGACGCGAGAGGCAGTAGCTTCATCACCTCCTCCACAGATGGGGGCAGCCGCTGCAAATAACTCAGGATAACGAGTGATGATGTCCCACGTGGCATAGCCTCCCATAGAAAGCCCCGTAACATAGATTCTGGAGGTATCTATGGAATAATCTTTACAAGTAGCTTGTATTAATTCTAGGCTCATCGCCAATGATATAGACGGCTGAGTAGGTTGTGTGTGTGTATTGGCTGCCCAATCTACTTCTACCCACCTGCGGCCTTCTTCGCACTGAGGCACTAGCACAAAGCAAGGATATTCTTTTCTTGCTTTTTCATTGGCTAAAAAATGTGCAAAATGTGTCAGAGTTCGCTCATTGTCGTTGCCACGCTCACCTGCACCATGGTAAAAAATCACCAAGGGATATTGCTTTTGGGCATCATACACCAAAGGTTTTAAGACACGATACAGTAGTGTATCTTGATGTACTATGCTGACGTGTTGTTTTTTTGCAAACTCAGGGTATTGGGTTTGAGCTTGAAGCATTAGAGAGTGAGAAAAATGAAAAAGAAGCAACAGAATGCACCAAACTAGCATAAAAAAGTATTTTTTGTATATAAAAATCGTCATTGACTTTTGTTTTTCTGTAATTTACAAGACAAAATTAAAAATTATCTTTAAATTGCTTTAACATTCGAAAATTATTTTCGTAACTTTGTATTGTATAGTATTATGTATTACAAAGTAGCAAAACAATTCAACTTTAATTTATATGGATAACCCATTAAGTTTAATCTTTCGTCCTGAAGTGATGGTTTTTCTCGTGCCAATCTCTGCCATTGTGGGCGGGATATACCTTGCTAGTCTAAAAATAAAATCTAAGGCACTGACACAGTCTTTAAATAATGAAGAAAAGAAGTTGCTTGCAAGGGTATTGGAAGAAAATGAAGAACTCAAACAACGCATTAGCAATCTGGAAAATATCGTTACAAGCCTCGACCAGGATTTACTTGATTTCAATAAAAACGCTTCTTCTCAAAAAAAACTTGGCGAATAAACTCAATAAAATAGGGGGTGTTTATTTATAAAAAAGTGATTTAGAGACTGTTCTAAATCACTTTTTTGTTTTTGTGTATTTACCTAGGTCTTGTTCTTGTTGGAGAGATATTTTCTCTGGTTCTTTCAGTTGTGCTTCTGCTTGGGCTTGTGGTCGTGCTTCTACTTGGACTTGTGGTCGTGCTTCTGCTTGGGCTTGTGGTCGTGCTTCTGCTTGGGC
>CAYZQI010000038.1:0-27299 GCA_964480455.1 uncultured Cytophagaceae bacterium | reverse complement strand
CTTGGACTTGTGGTCGTGCTTCTGCTTGGGCTTGTGGTCGTGCTTCTGCTTGGGCTTGTGGTCGTGCTTCTGCTTGGACTTGTGGTCGTGCTTCTGCTTGGGCTTGTGGTTGTGCTTCTGTTTGGACTTGTGGTCGTGCTTCTGCTTGGGCTTGTGGTCGTGCTTCTGCTCGGGCTTGTGGTCGTGCTTCTGCTTGGAACATAAATACCTGAATTAGTTTGTCCTTCATTGTTTGTTACCCTTGAGCGTGTAGTAGTTCTTGTAGCGGTTATATCTGTAGTTTGAGCGGGGCTGCCATTATCAGAAGGTCTGCCACCAACTTCACCACTTCCTTCTCCTGTACTTGGTAAACGACTCTCACGAATGCGTATGCGTGAAGTAGAATTGGTAGTAACTACATTTGCACCTGTGTTGTACCTTGGACCGTGGTAACGGGTGCTTGTTGTATTGTTTCTGACGGGATTGAGTACAATGACATTGGTATTTGAGCCTCCCCAGCCATAACTTGGGCAATTCCAGGTATTCCAACCTATGTTAGGGCTGTTCCAAGTGTTCCAACCATAGTAAGGGTCGTTCCAAGTGTAGTAAGGATTATTCCAGCCATTATTCCATCTGTTCCACCTATTTTCTCTGTAATAAGGATTATTCCAAGTATTCCAGCCATAGCCATAGTAGGGTGCACGATAGACATTCCAAGTATTCCATAGCTGTACGTGTGAGTGGTTAGAATAATAATCTCTGTAAGGGTCTGTGTAGCCTACGGTAGGATATTGCGAGTTTCCAAGGTAGTTAGGGTCATAGTAAGTATCGGCACCATAGCTATCTCCTGCATACAATCGGCTTTCTTGGTAGCGTGTTATGTAGTCAGAGTTAGCATTTTCATTATCAAACTCAATGTTAGGTGTATCTGCAAGTTGATAAGTAGGTACTTCTTCTTTCAGTGTATTATTGGCATAGCGTTCAGCATTTTCTGCTCGGTCTGCGGCTGTGTAGTAGAGGTCATCATATTCTTGATAGTTGCTTGCGGTTTGCTCAGTAGATTTACAACTCCATAATGAAGCCATAAACAAGAGTAAAAATAAGAATGGATTTAAAAAAGTATTTTTCATAGGTTTTATGTTTACAATTGATGAGTTGCCATGTAGGAATTTTTTGTATTCATACGCTATTAAGAGAGAGAAAGTTAGCAGAGTGTAGCTTGATTACTGTCATACTGTATTGAATTAACAAGCCATTAAAAAACTTTATGTTAATTATATCTCAAAATACAAGATAAAAATTTTAAATCTTACCCAGAAGTAGATATAACACGACAATGGTCTAGAGACAGAAGCATTTTATTTTACGAAAACTTATGTGTTTTCGTCTTCAGCCTCGAGGTCGCTGCTACGCTCGGCTATTTGACTGGCTACTTCGGGGGGTGCTTCGGGAGTTTCTATAGTTTGTGGAGGCTCGGGTTTGCTCACAAAGGTTCTCAAAAGACGCTCGAGTGGGTGCAATGAGAGTGCCAAGGTGATGTTCATGCCCAATTTTAGCACAGGAATACCATTTGAAAAATCATCTACATAGGGTTCAAACAAAAGAAACAGAAATTCAAAAACAGTAATGATAGAAATGATACTTAATATGTAGGAAACCCTTGAGCGTTTGCCTGAACGGTTGAAAAGAAAAGACAAAAGAAGTAATGAAAGTAAAATGGCTATTTGCAAACCATAAAACCAGTAGGTCTCCCAAAATGGTGGTTCTACTTTGAATGCAAAGACTTTTTCTTGGCTTTGTTGCTTGAAGATATTTCTTGCCCTGACGTGTAGCTTGTACTTGCCGCTTGGCAGGAAGGGAAAAGAAATCAAGGCTTGGGTATCCCATTCAGACCAGTCTTCACTTAGCCCTTCTAGCCAATATTGGTATTCTATTTCTCCTTCACCTTGGTAAAAAGGAGTAGCTAATTTGAAAGTGAGCGATAGTGCTTGGCGGTTGTACTCAAACACAGACTCATCAAGGGGTAGAAATTTATCTGCTTTGCTGTAAATATTCCTGATATAGGTATTAAAACTTTTATCTTTCAGCACTTGTGCATCGGCAGCGATTCTGTAAAGTGCATTGTTATCTACTGCCCATATATTCTGCTGCTCGTCCACATAGATTTCATTCAAATCTCTAAAAAAATCTAAGAATAGGGTTCTCAGACTGTCTTTTCGTAGTGGCTGGCTGATATTCTGCCAAACTGTATTTTTTATCCACGTAAAGCCAGCTTGTTTGTAAAAAACTTCTGAACGGGTATTAAAATACCGCTCTAAGCGGGGGTTTTTGTACATTTGATTGCTTTTGGGGCTGTAGCTGTAAATGCCCGCAGAGAGAATAAAAGTAGCTTGGCCTTTGAGCATTCTGACAATCACATCCTCAGAAAAACTATCGCGAAAATCATATTTCTCGGGTAGTTTTTGAGGTAAAAAATCTTGTCCCAGAGTAACTTTATAAACCCTACTCTCTGCCCCTAACCAAACTGTGTTTCCATCTTCTACCAAAGAGTAGGTTGCCGTTTTGAAAGCCTCTTTTAGCTGGCTGTGAACGAGCCAATTACCAGCTTGGTAGCGTAAAATCACCATACCCTCAGCCGTAGTTACATAGAGGTAATCGGGGTTGCGCTGGGAGATGTACATAAAATTGATGTACTCATCTCTGAGAATAGCCTCAGCATTCACACTACCTTTTTGATTACGTACTCTGAACAGACCTAGGTTGCTGGCAACCAAGATTTCGCCTTTGTGATGAATGAGTTGTCGACACTTGGCATCAAGACCTTCTACTTTTTTGTAGATGTAAGGGATAGATTGCAGGGCATAGGCTTCGCGCGCTTCTTTGGTGCTGAAGAGTGAAGTAATGGTTTCGGTGCTGTAGGCTTTTACAGGCACTCTTTTTTGCTCCGTTTCCTCTTCTACCTCTATTTTCCTTTCGGTGGGTTTATTGCCGCCCTTTTTGGGCGGTTGATATCGTCTAAATCGCTCAGAGGTATTAGGCTCAGAGATTTTGACAGTGCGTATAACAGTTTCTATGTTCTGCACATACTTTTGCTCTTTTCGGATAAAACCTTCTACTTCTTCGTAGCGATTGACCTTGTAGAGGTAAAACAAGCCATCGCTGGTAGCTACAAAAAGTGAATCTTTGATGTTGATGAGACTTTCAATATTACCTACCAAGCCCGCATAGCCTGAAAAACTCCTCACGGGCAGCCCTAAATCTGCCCTACTGATGCCTTCGGCGTGGCAAATCCAGATACCCCCTTGCCTATCCATACAGAGTGCAAATACTTCATCATCGGGCAGACCTGTCTGATAGTTAAGAATGTACTCAGTATTATAAGTATTTTTATTCAAGATAATCACACCTCCCGAGAGTGTACCCATCGCCATCTTTTCCCCGCCTAAGGCAAGCCCCGTATTGATAATGTTTCCTTTAATGTATTCGTGGGCTACGGGCATATAAAGCTGTACTTTCTGTCCGTCAAAAAGATAAGTAGCATGATTGCTCAAACCCAAGAGTACCCTTTGGCTATCAAAAGGAAGGGTGGCCTTGAGGTATAGATTGGCATACATTGTAGTATTGGGGATAGCCACTAGGTCTTTTCCTTTTAGCTGGTAAAGCCCCTTGCCTTTGATATTGATATAAATTTTTTCGCCGATTTGGGTCATACCCATAAAAACACGGTCAGATTGCACTTTCCAAGTCTGGGTGATTTTATCGTTGGCTAGTGCTACCTGAAAGACCTCTTTTTCGCTATAAAAATAGGCACATTGCTTGGTTAGCAAAATACGATTAATCTCTCCAAAATCTGCTTTTGTCTTCAAGAAACTAACGTATTTGACCTCCCCTGTTTTGAGTTTGGTAAGGTAGCCAAAATCATTACGGCAGCCCACCAATACGCGCCCGCCTCCTCGCATATCAGTTACTAAGGAGTAGGGCGTACTGTTGGTTCTAATGATGTCCCAAGTAACACCATCATAAGATAAAATCCCTTTTTTATTGGCAAAATACATGACCCCATCACCCCCTTGTGTGGCAGCTAAGTTTTGGGTATCAATGTTTTTGAGATTGATGATATAGTTATGAAGGAATAAATCGCCACTTTGGGCTTGTATTTTAAAGAGAAAAGAACTACAAGCTAATAAGATGAATAAACGCTGTTTTTTTGCCATTTTTAGAAGATAGTTTGATAAGTCAAAACAAAATCAATGCCTAAGCAAGTAAGGAGATGCCAGAAGAGTCTTTTTTGGGCGTAACAATTTATCATGTCTTAGGTTATAAAGGCTGTAATTCAATTTTTACATCAAATAATCAAGATGCTCATTCGCGAAAAAGTAAAAAAGATTTTAGATTTTGTGGCCAAAGGAGTTTATGAAAAAGATGAGGTCATTCGCTTGGCTTTGCTTACTGCCCTTGCTGGAGAAAGTATTTTCTTGCTTGGCCCTCCAGGCGTTGCCAAAAGCCTAATAGCGAGAAGGCTTAAATACGCCTTTCGTGATGGTAAATCTTTTGAGTATTTGATGAATAAGTTTAGCACGCCAGACGAAATCTTCGGTCCTGTTTCTATCAAAAAACTCAAAGATGAAGACAAATATGAGCGACTTACAGATAAATATCTGCCCGGAGCGAATATTGTATTTTTAGATGAAATCTGGAAAGCGGGTCCAGCCATTCAGAATGCCTTGCTTACTATCTTGAATGAAAAAATCTACAGAAACGGTGAGCAAGAAGTACAAGTAAACATCAGAGGGATTATCTCCGCCTCCAATGAAGTGCCTTACCAAGGCGAAGGTGTAGATGCCCTTTGGGATAGATTTTTGGTAAGGTATTTCATCAAGGAAATCAAAAATAGTAATAATTTCCTTAAGATGATTACGGCTACCGAAGATGTCTATGAAGATGAAGTGCCCGAAAAGGCCAAAATCACCGATGAAGATTACTTCAGTTGGAGCAAAGCCATAGACCAAATCGCACTCCCCCCCGAAGTGCTCAACACCATTCAGCTTATTAAGCATAAGTTGGCTGAGTTCAATGAAAGCCAAGGCACTACTGAAAATAAGGTAGAGGTGTTTGACCGCAGATGGAAAAAAATAGTGCGGCTTTTGCGCACCAGTGCCTTCTTGAATGGGCGTGAGAAAGTAAATTTAATGGATTGTTTTTTAATTGCTCATTGCCTCTGGGGAAGACCCGAGCAGATGGACATGGTGATGGAGCTGGTAAGTGAAACCATACGCAAGCACGGTTACACGCTTGCCCTCAATCTACAAACCCTCAAACAAGAACTAAAAGATTTTGAAGAGGAAGTCTATCAAGAAACTAAAATCCAAAATAAGGTGTTCAAAAACGAACTCATCTCAGTTGAGAAAGACTACTATGAAGTGCTAGACATCAAACAGTATTTTGATGGTTTTCTGATTAAAAAAGCAGATTTTGCCAAACTCAATCGTGATGAAAATGTATCTATCAGCCTCTACGACGAAAACCAGGCCCTTACCAACCGTCTCAATGCTAAACTATCTACAGAAGAGAATAGCATAGAAATTTTTTATAATTCTAAAACTACTCGCTACCCGCTCAAAACCCAAAAAGCAGAAAGCACGGAGGTCATTCTCAAAAAGCCACACCCCGTTATCTTAAAATATTGGGACGAGCGCATAGCAACGCTGCAAAAATATATTCAAGCACAAAAAGCCAAACTGAGCCAAGAAAGCCCTGACGAGCTCAACTACTTGCAGGAGAATTTATTTGTACACCCTAACCTGAGCCAAATTGTAGAAGCAAATATGAAAGATGTCATCAAAACCCTTGATACCCTTGAGCTCAGGGTCGAGAAACTTGCGTTTTATTATCAGAGTTTATAAACTGGTTTAATGATTTCAAAGGCTGCACCAGTATTTCATCAATCTTCTTCGCTAGATTATGCCCAATCGTGAGGTATAACCTAAGCAGCAAGATTTATCAATAGATGAAAATAAAAATGCCAAAAATATTTCAGGCCTTATCATAAAAATGGTTGTCTGACAATTTTTGTGGAAATCTCTAGCAGCGGACTTCCACTCCGCTGGCATTTATATCCTAAACAATATTTAGCTCATCTTATCGCACACAATCGCAAAAATTGTCAAAGAATCATAAAAATAAGTAAGACGTGATGATTTTTAATTTCTTAAAGCTTGCTATATTTACACTTTATTACAATAACCTTACTGTTTATGAATACAAAATTGGTTTATTTAGCTTCTATTCAGCTTAGTCTGGCACTAGTACTGGCAATAATGGTTACTTTTTTTTCGTATAAAATCTTTCGCTATTTTTTGGTGAAGCGTTACCAGATTCAGATAGATAACTTTGCCTTTGCACTACTTTCTTCTGCTATTTTATTTTCTGTGGGTTATATCATCGCAAGTACCTTGCAGCCTGCCATCAGTGTTATCCGTATCTTGGCACAACGCTCGCAAAATACAGCAGAGGTATTTGTAGAAAGTGTGCGCTATATCAGCCTTTTTGTGTGTATTGGTTTTGTGATTTCTTCTGTTATCACTTTGCTGGGATTGTTTATTTTTACACAGCTTACACGCAATGTGCGTGAGTTTGAAGAAATCAGCAAAGACAACAAAGCCGTAGGGCTGATTACAGGGGTCATCATCATTGTGATTGCTATGTTTGTAAAAGACAGCACAGTGCTTTTGCTAGAATCTTTTATCCCCTATCCTAAGTTATTTATTGACTAAGCAGTTGGCTGCATTGAATTTGGAAAACCTTGAATAACTTATTCCCAGTTTATTCATTATCAGTAATTTATAAGTAAAATCACTGAAAGTTATTTTTTAACTTTCCTAACTAAAAAAAATATGCCTAACATTGATGAAATCCTCTACATAGGCGACCCGCTCTGCTCGTGGTGCTGGGGAGCAGCACCTGCTCTCAGCCAACTCAAACACCACTATGAAGGCAAAATTCCTTTCAAGATATTGCTAGGGGGCTTGCGCCCTGGCAATACAGCCCTGATGGATCAAAAACTGAAAACATTTCTCAAAAATCATTGGGAAGAAATCCAAACCCTTACACAACAAGCATTTGGCTACCAAATTTTGGAAAAAGAAGATTTTATTTATGATACTGAGCCACCCGCACGTGCTGTATTCACAATGCGCCAAATCAACCCTACATCTGAATTTGATTTTTTTAAAGCCATACAGCATCAATTTTATGCACAAGGAAAAGATACCAACCAAATTGCTACTTACCTTGAGCTTTGTGAAGATTTTTTTGTAGCACCTTCCGATTTTGAGGCATTCTATCTCAAACCTTCTACCAAACAAGCTACCGCAGAGGAGTTTGACACAGCCCGCATGCTCGGCGTTACAGGATTTCCTACGGTGCTTATCAAAATGGGGCTGAAGTACAAAGCCATTGCAAGGGGCTATGATACTTTTGAACGCATGAATGCACGTATAGAACAGTGGCTAGAACATTTGTAGAGAGAAAAGCCTTGTTTGTCGGCTAAAAACACTGAAAAAAAATCACTTATCATTTTTTATTACAAAAAAAAATACGAATTTCGCAATTCATTCAAAAACAAAAAGAGAGATAGGTATGATTAGATTGCGGGATTTTATTATCAATCTTAGAAATAAGTTTTTTAAAAAGAAAATTGAAGCATGTCCAAGACGGACAGTCAATTATAGTGAAGCCCAGCACATAGGCATACTCTTTTTGGCAAACAGCCCCAAAGAGCAAACAGGAATCAATAGATTTGTGAGTGATCTCCAAAAAGATGGTAAACGCATCAAAGCACTCACCTTTTTAGAAAAAATAGGCAATAACCCTTACTTCTTCAGCTACGAAACCTTCTCGCATAAAAATATCTCCCACACTGGCAAAATACACTCTGCAGAGGTAGATAAGTTCATAAATACAAGATTTGATTATCTTTTTTGTGTTATTTCAAAACCCTTTCCTATTTTTGAATATGTGATGCGTAAAAGCCAAGCAAAATGTAGAGTAGGAAGGTACTTCATCAGGCAAGATAGCTGCTATGAGTTGATGATTTCTTTGAATCCTCATGCCACCCAAGACATACTTATTTCAGAAATGCTGGCTTTTATGCGAAGAATTAACGCAAATGAATCATGCAAAAAGAACAACTCATCGGTACAGGCGTTGCCTTAGTTACCCCTTTTGATAAAGAAAAAAATATTGATTACACAGCCCTTGGTCAGCTCCTTGCACACACCTACGCCCAAGGAAGAGGAGTGAATTATTGGGTAGTGATGGGCACCACAGGCGAGTCGGTAACGCTCACAAAAGAAGAAAAACAACAAGCACTCAACTTTGTAAAGGCAAATAACCCTGCAAAGCTACCCATTATCTATGGTGTAGGAGGCAACGATACCCAAGCACTACTCAACCAACTCAAAACTACAGACCTTACAGGCGTTGATGCCATTCTGTCGGTAAGTCCTGCCTACAATAAACCCTCTCAACGAGGTATTTTGGCGCATTATCAAGTGCTAGCAGATGCTTCTCCGCTGCCATTGATACTCTACAATGTACCTGGGCGCACCTCTTCCAACATCAGTGCCGAGACTACCTTGCAACTTGCCGAACACCCCAATATCATTGCTACCAAAGAGGCCTCTGGCAATTTGGAGCAATGTATGAAGATTGCACAGTATAAACCCGATGATTTTTTGCTTATCTCGGGTGATGATATGCTTACATTGCCACTAATAGCCCTAGGGGGGCAAGGTGTTATCTCGGTGATGGCAAATGCTTTTCCTGTAATTTTTCAAGATATGGTGAGTTATGCACTCCAAGGAAATCTTGCAGCAGCACGCAAAGCCCTTTTCCAACTTACTGCCCTCAACCCACTCATGTACGAAGAGAGCAACCCCGTAGGCGTAAAACACGCCCTCGCACTACAAAGCGTATGTAGCCATGAGGTCAGATTGCCCCTACTCAATGCCTCTCCTGAGTTGCAACAAAAAATAAAAATTTGTATGCCTTCAACTACAAGTGATGTTTATTAGACCAAGATGTATTAAATTGCATTGAAATCATAAAAACACGCATGTTTAAAACAATCGACGTAGCATTACAAGGCGGAGGGTCACATGGTGCCTTTACTTGGGGTGTGCTAGAAAGACTGCTAGAGGTACGAAGTCTGGTTATAGAAGGAGTATGCGGTACAAGTGCTGGTGCTATGAATGCCACCATGTTTGCCTACGGCATGCACGTAGGCGGCAGGCAGGGAGCTATTGAGATGCTCGAGAAATTTTGGAAGAAAGCCTCCAGCTATCAGCGACAAACTCTCCTCCAGCCTAGCTGGCTAGACCGACTCTTTGGGCAAGGCAGACTAGACTACTCTCCAGCTTATTACTGGTTAGATTATTTCACGATGTCTTTCTCCCCTTATCAATTTAACCCTACTGATATTAACCCACTCAAAGATTTGCTTGAAGAACTGGTAGATTTTGAGGTATTGCGTACAACCGAAGTCGTCAAACTCTTTGTCTGTGCCACCAATGTACGCACGGGGCGCGCCAAGGTGTTTAGCGGAAAAGAAATCTCTGCCGATGCAGTGATGGCTTCGGCTTGCTTACCTCACCTTTTCAAAGCCGTAGAAATCAATGGAGAAGCCTACTGGGACGGGGGGTTTATGGGAAATCCACCTATTTTTCCACTCATAGACGATACCGAAACCGAAGATATTTTACTCATTCAGATTAATCCCATCAATATTGAGCATATTCCAAGGACGGCTGCCGAAATTCGCGACCGTATCAATGAACTGAGCTTCAATGCAAGCCTTATGCACGAAATGCGCCGTATCCGATTTGTACAGCGGCTGCTAGAACTCGGGGTAAATGATGGACGCCTCCGAAACCTCCACATACATGCTATCAATGCCGAAACTGAAATGAACAAACTTGGTGTAACCAGTAAACTCAATACAGATTGGAATTTTATCCAAAGACTTAGAAAAATAGGACGTAAAAAAGCAGAGGAATGGCTGACGCAAAACTACGATAAAATAGGAGAAGACTCTACTTGCAATATTCGTGAGATGTTTTTGTAAGATAATACCTCCTCTCACAACCAAATACAACAACAACTATCATGAACCCTTACGAAAAATTACTCATTGAAAATAAAGCCTGGGCAGGAGAAAAACTGCGGCAGAATCCCAACTTCTTCAAAAACTTATCGGAAATTCAAAGCCCAAAATTTCTTTGGATTGGCTGCTCAGATAGCCGTGTACCTGCTAGTGAGGTTACTAATACCGAACCAGGAGAGATTTTCGTACATCGAAATATTGCCAATATGGTAGTCAATACTGACCTCAACTTACTCAGTGTGCTGCAATATGCCGTAGAAGCACTCAAAGTAGAACACATCATCGTTTGTGGGCATTATGGCTGCGGAGGAGTGAAAGCTGCCATCGAGAACCACGGCATGGGCTTAATCAATAAATGGCTTATCAATATCAAAGATGTTTATTTTAAACATAAAGCAGAGTTACACCATCTTGAAGAAAGTGAAAAAATAAATAAATTAGTAGAACTCAACATCAAAGAACAGGTGATGAACCTTGCCAAGACCTTCATCATACAACAAGCTTGGGCTAAGCACCAAAAACCTACTCTGCACGGCTGGGTCTACGATGTAGCTAAGGGCATCTTACACCCCCTCTGCAAGATGGAGCACGATTATCCACTTGATGAAGTCTATCGTTTCCACTAGAACTTCTTTTGCCATTGAGCCAAAAATATCTAAGTTTTGATTATCCACTTGATGAAGTCTATCGTTTCCACTAGAACGACTCGCCTAAGGTTTATTCTTTTGATTGTAGAGTGGGTAGCCAAAGCAATTTAGGCTGTTTTAATACAGAGGTACTCCTAAGCAATGTCTGCCCACGCATAACCCCTTCTGAGCTGGGTGCTTTTGTAGTGTATTGGGCTAGTTTTTGAGTAAGGCTTTGCGACTGATAGGGTGCTTGCACTCTCAGCGGTGTAGCAGAAGAATTGTGTGTTTTGAATATTCTCTTTGTTTGCTTGGTAACATAGATGATGAGTTTTTGCCCTATTTCTAAAAAACTTTCTTGCGAAAGTTGATTCCAAGCTCTAATTTCTTGTCCCGAAACATTGTATGCCTTGGCGATGCTCTCAAAGGTTTCCCCTACTCTTACAAAATGAATAAGATTGCCCCCAGCCTTGATGGATTGTGCTTGGTTGTTGGGTTGTAGGAGTAGCACTTGGTCGGGGTAGATTTCAGTAGCTTGTGCTGCTAGTCCGTTGTAAGTTCTGAGGGCTTGCACCGTGATTCCATACATTTTTGCAATGCTGTAGAGCGTCTGCCCTTTGATGACAATGTGTGTTTGGGCTTGTGCTACTACGGGCGTGCTAGGCAATGGATAAACAACATTTTGAACTTGTGTAGGCTGCATTTGTGCCAACTCTTCTTCTTGCCGAGCTATGATGGCTTTCATTTCATCTTGGTGCTTTTTCCAAGAATAACTGCTTTCCTCTGTAGCATTGGAAGTTGTACTCAAAACAACGGGTACAAACTCCTCATCAGGAATCCGCTCTAAGGGGTTAAGTTCAGGGCTTGTTTCAGGTTGAATTTGTGCAGCGATGGGCACTTGATTGCTCAGCACTTTAGGCATAGGAATAAGAACTGGGTAAACTTTATCACTCGGGATTTTATTTCTTTTGAGCCAAGTATTGTATTGCTGAAGTGCTTCTAACTCAATATTTTTTACTTTTGCAATCTGCTTCAGCGACTGAAACTGCAGGTTCATCTCTACTGAAAGCTGCACTTGGTGTGTAAAATGAGGTTCTATCTTATGCTGCATAAAATGCTTGAACGCCAAAACCTCTCTCAAAAAAGGGTGGCTATCTTCATCAATTTGCCATTTTTTTACTCCAACTAGGTCGTGGCGAAAGTACTTATCGCGTATATATGCTTTGACATCTTGAAAGGGAGCTTCTAAGGTGATCAAATTAATGAGCCAATTTTTGAAATAAATATTATTTCTTCTTATCTCTATCATTACCTCACGAGTAGCTGCCACAGGATTGAACCTTTCATCAATCTGTGCATTAACTTTAAGCCCCAAAGCCAAGGCCTTTTCTATTTCAAGACCCCAAAAACCAGCTTTTTGAGTATTGTTTTGAAGATAAAACTTGTGTAAACAAGCATACTTATAATCTGTTGGGATTTTTTGCGTGATGAGTTGTTGTTCTATTAGGGCGAGGTAGGCTTCAAGTTCAATAATATTATCTAAAAAAACTTGTGAAGGATAAGCAGCTAAAAGTGCTTCTACTTGTATTTGTGCTCCTTTGGTCAGAGTAATTTCTATGTCTGCAAAACCCAATTGATAAGACTCATCATTGCAAGATTTGACAGGTACAAATCCAAACATGATAGAGATGGCAAACATACAAATCAGCTTCAAAGACAGAAGAAGACCTTGCATTTTCATTGTTTTTTTGGTGTCTCGATAGTTACAAAGTTACATTAACTTTTAAAAAATTCAAATTTATTGAACAAATTAAAGAAAATTAACGAAATATTCACATTCAACGTTCATTTAACACGCCGAGAGGGACTAAAAATTATGTTTTTGCCTACTATTTTTTTCGTACCAATAGCAAACCATCTCTCAAAGGAAGCAATACATTTTCTACACGATTATCTTGCTGTATGTATTGGTTAAGGTATAAAATTTCCTTTGTTTTTGGGTCATTTTTGGGTAAATCCAGCAATACTTTGCCGCTCCAGAGTACGTTGTCAATCAAAAGAAATCCTCCTTTTCTGAGTCTTTGCAGTGCTAGTTCATAGTAGGTCAAGTTATTTTTTTTATCTGCATCTATAAATACCAAATCAAAGGTAAGTTCTAGAGAGGGTATAATTTCTTTGGCATCACCAAGGTATAATTTAATTTGATTTTTGAAAGATGATAGGTCAAAGTATTTTCTAATCATTTTCGCTCGTTCAGGGTTGATTTCAATGGTATGCAGTTCCCCTTCTGTTTGCAGCCCCTCGGCAAGGCAAAGCGCAGAATAACCCGTATAAGTGCCTATCTCTAAAATGTAGCGAGGCTGTACCATGGCTGACACCATAGCTAAAAAACGCCCTTGCAAATGCCCCGAAAGCATACGTGGCGAAAGTACCTTGGCGTGTGTTTCGCGGTTAAGCTGTGCCAAAAGTGCAGGCTCGGGGCTAGTGTGTGCTTCTAAATAAGCTTCTAACTCGGGAGAAAACAAGGGTTCTTTCATAATTCATATTTTTTGTTGTATTTCAAACTTGAAGTCTGAAAGGCGATTTGATGCAGTCCCTGTCATTTGTACCTCAATCTTCGGGTACATATAGCAAGGTACTCAGGCTATCTTCTTGCAGGGTTTCATTGGCAACTTCCAAGATATCCTCTGCTGTAATTGCCCTAATTGCTTCAAAAATAACTTCCAAAGGCTCTATTTTTTCTTTATCTAGCAGGCTTTTGCCCATCATAAGCATAAAACTCTGATTGCTTTCTTCCGACATTGCCAATTGCCCTATGATTTGCTCTTTTGCTTGGTGGAGTTGTACCTTGCCCAGTTTAATTTCACGCAGGTTTTTAAATGATTTTAATACCACTGCTTGGCTTCTTGCCAAGTGTTTTGGTTCTGTGGCAAAGAAAACCGCAAACAGCCCCGTATCTGTGTAAGGCTGAAAACTTGCCTCTACGGAATAAACATAACCGAGCCGCTCTCTCAATACCATATTGAGTCTAGAATTGAGGGCGGGACCACCAAGCAGGTTATTAATCATAAAAAATGGCAATCGCTTGGGGTGATGTAGCGAGTAGGCAATATTGCCAATGGCACAATGCGCCTGACTGGCGTGGTGTGTTTTCTGAATGGTGTGTGGTGTATAATTGCCAAAAGGCACACGCACCTTGGGGGCAGTCTTTGCCTCAATGGGTGCCAGGTATTTTTCAAGAACAGAAAGTATCTCACCAAAAGGCATACTGCCCACCGAAGAAAAAATAATCTGACTGGTATCTAAGTTTTCTTGAATAAAAGCACAAAAATCTTCTCTCTTGAAGGTTTGCAGGCTTTCTGTAGTGCCTAAGATATTGTTGCCCAAGGGGTGTTGGTCAAAAATAAGTGTATCAAACTCATCTTGAATGGCATCTTCGGGCGAATCAAGGTACATACCCATCTCCTCTAAAATCACATTGCGTTCGCGCTCTATTTGGTTTTCCGGAAAGATAGAGTGGAAAGTAATGTCTGTGAGCAACTCCAAAGCCCGCTCGTAGTGTGGCGTCAGAAAAGAAGCATAAAAACAAATCTTCTCCTTGGTAGTGTAGGCGTTTAGCTCTCCGCCGAGTGCCTCTAGCCTATTGATGATGTGAAAAGCCTTTCGCTTTTGTGTGCCTTTGAAAGCCATGTGTTCCCAGAAATGCGCCATACCTAGCTGATGCGGTTTCTCATCTCTGCTGCCTATGTCCAGAACAAATCCACAATGCGCTATTTGGGTGTGTTTTACAGTTTTATGAATTACACGTATGCCATTGGCAAAGGTGTAAGTATCGTAAAAATCATTCATTTTTACCAGTTTTTTGAGGTGCAAAGCTACAAAGGAAATGCCCAATTATCAATTGTTAGCACAAACAAGTGTCTTTCATCTGTGCAGGTTGTAACTCTCATTACGTGGTTCTGATTCTGTAGTAGATGTTTCAGGAAGTGCAGTTTTTTGGGTTTGTGGAGATAGGGACTGAGGGTTTAGTGCTACTTTGTTTGTGCCTAGGAGAGGAAGTCCTATTTTTATTGGATTGTCCAGTTCTCAATTTCCAATTCTGAAATACGTCCAAAGTGATTTGTGTTATTTGTAATCAACTTCATATCAAATGCAATGGCTGTTCCTGCAATAAGTGTATCATTATGCCCAATGCTTAGCCCTTTGCTTCTCAGTTCAGCATAGATTTCTGCCGATTTCTTGGCGATAACTTCCGAAAGTGGCAACACTTTATTGAGATGCATGAACTTCTCAAAAGTAACCAGCTGTTTTTTGGCATCTCTGAAGTACAGACCATTGAGTACTTCATAATATGTAATCACACTAATATTGATAAAACCAAATTCTCGTGGGTATTTATCAAGAAGACTTACTACCTCAGTGTGGTTTCGAGAAAAAAAGAAAGCGTGTCCGTGTCAATGAGTGCTTGCTTCATAGTTCAATATCACGGCTAAACATTTCGGACTTGGTATTTTTTACAGTTTTTAAATATGTGTCAAAATCATTCTCCGATATGTCTGCCCAAGCACCTGCCAAACTGAGTATTTCAGCTCTGTTTTGCTCTTTTTGGCGGATTTCCTTCGCAAGATTTCGCAAAAAGTTATCTACTTGCTGTAAATAGTCGGTAGGTACAGCACTTAATTGTAGCAAAATTGACTGATAAACACTGTCTTCTTGTCGTATCATTTGTTTTTTAAGTTTATTGTCTTTGATTTTATTTATACCTCACTAAGTTAAAGAAAGTTTTTTGCTTGTGCAAAGGGTTAGGGGAGAGCTAGATACTTACTTGTTGGACAGAGGGAGATTCACCATTTCTCTAATTTTAGTGTATCGATGTTTTCAAAGTGTTTATCTCGGCTTACTAAAGTCAAATCATTTTCAAGGGCAAGAGATGCTATCCAAATATCATTCTCAGGAATTTTTATTCCTTTCTTTTTGAGAGAGGCTTTTATTTTTCCATAAATGTATGCAGTCTGCGCGTTGCAAGAGAGTATATTGGTTTCTATCTCAAATTCTTTAATCTTTAGGATATTGTCTTGAATCCGCTGTGAGTTATAAGCTCCATAGTACATCTCTCCTAAAGCAGTTGTAGGAATAAAGATTTCCTCGACATTTAGAATTTTATCTAAAATAGTCTGTTCTTCTGCAAATAATGCAATAATGATATTCGTATCTAATAAATATTTACCACTCATCTTCATCAATTCTATTACAATCTTCTTCAATGCTCTTTTGCATCAATTGTAAATCACTTGATGAGATACAACCCGCAAATTTGAGTAAATTTTGAGGCTTTTTGGGTGCAGGAGTTTGCCCTAGCATAGCCTCTAAAAAATCTACCAAACGCACTTTTTGAGTAGCGGTAAGTTCTTTGAGCAGGATGAGTATTTTGCTTTCTGTATTCATATTTTTTGTTTTACAGCCAAATATATAAAAATGAAATTAAAAAAACTCCTTTCTGATTCTAAGATTTAGATTTTAGGAAGTATAGTTTTTTGGGTTTGTGGAGAGAGGAATTGGGGGTTTAGCCTCAGAGTAAGCCTAATTCCTCGCTAATATCACGGGTGAGTTTGGCAAGGGTTCTTTAATTTCCCAGAATGGATTTCCCAAAATCATTATCAAAGGTATATTCTCCAATATTTTGCCATTCATTGTTATCCAATAAGTTTTTCGCCAATGCAAGTGCGTAAGGTTTCCATAATAAGGCTTTCATATTTTTGATTATTTTGAGATAATTAGGATTTGCAAATAGTGCTTTGCAATATTTTGTCCCCACATAATTTCTGAGTACAAAATCAATTCCCAATATGATACCCATAGGTGGGTGCATGAGGCGTGGTGGACTCATCAACAACAAGGCATCAAAGTCATATTCTCTACTTTCATGGGCTTCTTCCATTTTTTTACCTCCGAAAGAAAAATGAAATTCAGGCTCTTGGAAGGTATAGTTAGCACTCTGTATTCTCTTGTCTAAATGCCACGAAGCAATCAGTTTTTTTCCTGATTGGGTTTGCCCATTCAGTACAATATCAAAGCTATCCAATCTTAAAATAGGGTTTTTGATATTCTTTTCTACTTTTTGAATTTCTATATTCTTGACTGAAACAGCTATCTCAATTTCTTGGATATGAGTGCTTGATGGAATAGTGTGTGAGAGAAACTCGGGCAATAATATGACAAAATCATCAATGGCATAACTAAATTTATCTTTTTCTACTTTACAACCTTGATAAGCCATATTTTGCAATGCTTCAAGATTTTTAAAAAGTGGTTTGTAGTAGTCTTTTAGGTAATTATTGTTAAAATCGGAGAGGATTTTATGAAAATCCAGTATCATTTTTTGTGCTTCTTGCATAACTGATTTCCTATTTTTTACTAACTAAGAATTTGACTTTTTCTATATCAAGGTATGAGATATTTGCAATAGCCTCTTTTTGTCTTTCGGTATTTTTGTTTTCTAAGAGAAAGTTTTTAGATACAAATTCTTTGTCTTGCCATTCTAGTTTGGTATCCTGCCCTTTGAGCAAAAAAGCATCTTGATAACTAAGGGGAATATTGGAATATTTACACTGATACCAGAATTTAGTATCTTGGTGATGCTTTGCTAGGTTTACTACTTTTAGTTGCTTGTACTTTACCTTGGAAGTAAGCAAAGTGATTTTCTCTTGGGCAGTCATACTAGAAAGTGAGCTATTATCTGAGATACTACGCCACCATTGCATCACTGCACCTATCCACCATCTTTGCCATGCTTGCCCAAAGATACCCTTGTACTGGAAAGATAGTAATGCTTTTTTTACTTTTCCCCAATCAGGTGAGTTGTCTTTGTCAATACCTAATCTGATGGCTAACAAATCTTCATCTACCAGTAAACCTGATTGTAAGACGAGCTGCTTTAGTACAAAAGAAGCCTTGCTGTGAGGCGTGCTTACATCAATAAGTTTATCCTCAATGAGTGCAAGCAAAGGCTGTTCTTCGCATTTGAGCAAATTTTTGAGAGAAGTTTCATTGATAATTTCTTGATAACCTTTTGCTAGGTCTATCATTTCCTCTCTGCTGTTTTTGTATGCATCTGGTAATACCCATTTGTTTTTATCATAAAATTTATCAAACAAATCATCATTGGTATTTTTATCAAAGGAGGCTTGCATTTTATCATCTGTTGAACAAAGTAAAATGGGTAAATCTGTAAAAGATTCTTCTTTGACTAGGTTTCTAAGTTGCTGTGCCAAAGCTGGGGCATCATACTTCATAGTATCTGAGGGAAAGCGTAACTGTAAATCTAGTAAGATACCTTGTATCTCAGGGCGTTTCTTTTTGATGAACTCTATTTGTTCATTCCAAGATTGAGCTTTGCTGAACTCGACTGAAATGCCTGATTGAGGGCTACTCAAGCCCATTGCCATGCCTTTGGCTTTATCTTCTTGGTCATCTATGAATAAATATTTGATACTCATGTTGTTGTTTCTGCTTTAAATTGAGGTAGTTTGATGGTAAAACAAGTTTGATAGCCTTCCTTAGGTTCGTCTATCCAGATTTTCCCATCTCGGTTGATGATGATTTGCTTGACGATGTATAAGCCCAAGCCACTACCTGTGATTTCTTCAGATACACTTGTACCTACAGGCAGTGAAGTGGTTTCAAATGCACGAAAAATCCGCTCTTTGTCTCTTTTGTATTTATCTGCTAAACCACTACCATTGTCGTGAAAAGACAAATATACAGCCTCTTCTTTGGCATACAGCACAATCAGTATTTTACCTTCTCTTTCTGCTCGCAAGATGGCTTTTTTGGCATTTGAGTAAAGATTTTGCAGAATGGTATTCCATTCAGAAGGATGCATGGGGCAAGTAAGTATTTCCCCTTCGGTCTGACATATCTCTACAATAATATTTCTCCTACTTAAATCAGTTTGAATGGTATTTTTGAATTGTAATAAAGTATCGCCAAGAGAAACAGGTCTGAGTTCACGCCTGATGTTTTGAGAAATACTTGCATCAAAATAAGAAGTATAAGCCTGAAAAGAAGTGAAGGTTTTTTGCATTTCTTTGAGTGTACTGCTCACTTCTTCATCAAGATTACGTTCTAAAAGGTAGCTTAAATATCCATTAAAGGACGGTCCAAATTGCTTTACTTCATGGATAAACTCGGCTATCATCAGCCCTACACCTGCCAAGACACGCATCATTTCGGTTTCATTGGCAAGGGTATTTGCTTCCAGAATTAACTGCCTGATGTACTGCTCGAGTTTTTCTTGCTCAATTTCTTTGTCTTCGGGTTTGTAGGTTTCATTGGTAAGTACTTTGATAGAGGCATCAATCAACTGAATGGTTGCCTGAATCTTACTCCGACTAACCGCTTCTTTACTTTGCTGATTGGCTTCTTTGAACTCATCAGATATTTTGAACTTTGCCGCAAAGTCATTAAATCCCTGTTTGAGTATATCAAGCATAAACTGTTGTAACTCATCAAAAGCCACCTTCTCAATCAAGCCCTCTCGCCCAGCTACTTCCTCAAAGATTGCTCCCTCACTGTCTTTAATCTGTACAAAGCCCATCCAGTTTTTAGCCCCAAAAGGTATGTCTTGCTGTCTTGAAATCTTTGAAATACCTAGCCAATCATTACCTTTGTCGCCATAAGGGGGTACTTTGAACCCATTTCTAAATACCTTGATTCCGTAGTGCTCATCTAAGTGGCTTTCAATGGATTTTAGCTCCGAACGGGTAATATTTTGGTAGTAATTTACTCTATTGCGTATGAAGTAATATGCTTCAAAAGCAATCTTACTTCTTTCTAAACTAGGATATACTTGAGTTTGAAATGAGTCATTCACTCCAAATTTTTGACTAATGACTGTTCCTACTCCTTTGCCTTCTTCATCAATATAGCCACTAATTTTGGCAATGGCTTTGTCAAAAATCATCTCTTGTGCATCAGCTATTTTTCGGACATCTTGCCAAAAACTCACCTCAAAAATTTCTTCTTTGCTTTCTTGGATAATGGCTGCAAGATTTTCTGTATAAGCAGAAGATACTTTTAGAATATAGGGTTGTAATAATTCTGCCACATAACGATATACACGCTTGATGTCTGCCTCACTCCATACATCTCTCAAATCTTCTATGATGAGGTCTGTGCCTTGTGGCTTTGTTTTCTCTACGATTTCTAGAGTGTTGCTTACTTGCTGAAGATCTTGGTCGGTGCTGTAGTCGTCCCAATTGATAGTCAGTTGGTAGGCGTATGCCTCTGCTTGTTTTTGGGTAATGATAATGAGCTTTTTGCCTAATCGCTGTGTAGCAAAACGCCCTATGCCCTTTTTGCCAGCCTTGGGTCTTTGGTATCTTTGAGATATACGGTCATGTAGTTTATCAGTAGTAGCTATTCGCAAAAATCCATTTTTTAACTGCGCCTCATCCATTCCCGCACCATTGTCTTCTATGGTGAGTATTCCGCCTAAGGCTGTACTAGCACCTGAAAAAGTAACTTTTACCTCTGTAGCATCCGCATCATAGGCGTTTTTTACCAACTCTGCCACCGCCGTTTCTTGTTTGCTAACCAACTCTAAACCGAGGCGGTTGATGAGGTCTGCATCTACACTGAAATATACTTTTTGAGTTCTCACAAGTCTTGGATTTTGCTTACACCTCACTAAGTTAAAGAAAGTTTTTTGCTTGTGCAAGTTTCAGAGTAAGCCTAGCCCTGAGAGGGTGTGGAGCAGGGTATAAACCTTTTCCCACTACTCAATTGCTTTTCTCAATGCTTCATTTACCTTGATGTAGTCTCCGAAGAATGATTGGTAATCTTCAATATAAATCTGATTTTTAGGTACTGTGTATCCGTTATCTAAATCTTCATTTTTGAGATTATTATCATTTCTATACTTCTTGATGAACTTCTCTAACACTTTTTTATGCTGATAGTCAGATTTTTCCAGTAACCTTTCAAATTGAGTAAAGCCTTTTTGTTTCTCATTATTTCCAAAGATTTGTAACAGAAATGGCTCAAAACAAAACTTTTTCTCATTGAGAAATGGGGTTGCAAGTCTGATAAGATTGTTGAAATAAATAGTTGGATTCTTAACTATAAAACTCTTCATCAAGTTACTTGCTTCTTCAAGGAGTACATAAACACGTCTATTGTCTAACCTCTCTGTACAGTTGTAATATAACTGTATTAGTTTATCATATTCTTTTTCTTGTGAACTTTCAATATATTTCTTCAAATTGAAAACTGCTATTTTTTGTAAATCTATCAAAGGTAATATGGGTAATTTAGACATAGGGTGAGTATCTTCTTGAAAATTTAAATACTCTCCAATACACCGATTAATTAGTTTATTAACCACATCTAAATTCTGTTTTAGTAAAGAGTAAAAAATAACTTTTACATTTTTATTGCCTAAGTTATTGATAATGAATGTATTAAAAGCTCAGATTTCACAACTTATAACTCACATCTTACTTAACAATGATTTAAGGAGTTTGATATATTCTGAATCTTTATCATCATAGTATTTTTTAACTAAAATATCAGATTTTTCTTTTTCCATAAAATAAACATAAAAAAGCTCGTATTTATAAAAATTAGACTTCTCAGAAATGGATAAAAAAACTATCATGTACTTTTTAAGATGCTCATTATTATCAATACCGCCCATGTGATAAAAGTCTTCTAAACTATTAATAATATCTTCAATGTTACTAATCTTTCCGATTAAATCATTGTATGCGGATTGTGAGTCAGCAGAACTGTTCAATATTTCTCTTATCTCACTTTTCAAAGGTCTTGTCAATACTTCGTGCTGAAAATAGTCCTCAAAGTATCTCTCATTAGAAATACTATTTGGTTTAGCACTCCTAAATAAGTAAGTTATTATTTTGCTTAACTCCTCTTCATACTCTGGAATATCCTTTTTTAGTAAAGCATTTAACTTATCTTCAGTAATTGTATATTTTTCACCTTTTATCTCTAAGAAAGCTTTATTTCTGATTAAAATATAAAGGCTTTTATATTTAAAGTAAATAGCTTGAATGATGAATAAATCACTGAATACGAGTTCATCTTTAAGCTTTTTAAAAATTGGTATAAACAGATTTAAAAATCTCTTAGCATCTCTAAAATTTGTGATGAATAATCGATTTATTATTTTTAATATTTTATCATCGTAATACTGCATCTCTTCAACCACATCAATAAAAGAACTTAAATCTGCCTCTGAACTCAACCTTGATAGTTCTTGATTGATAAAATAATTGACCGAATGAATATTAATTCTTGGCAATACAATTTCCTCATCAAATATTTTCTCGGCAAACTCTTGATAATTATGCTCAGATACACTTTTTTTAATGGCTGTATTAAGGTAGCCTTTGTCGTAAGCAGATACAAAAACTGTATTCTTAAAATTAGCTGTGTTTCGTATGAGTTTGAGTACAGATATAATTTCATCACCATATAATCTATCAATATCGTCAATAAAAATGATGATTTTCTTACCTGTTTTTTCAATAGCTTTTTCAATCAGATCAAACTCGCTCTGATGATTTAGCCGTAAATCTCTAAAATCTAGGATTAGTTTCAATACATTTGTTCTGTCAAAAGATTGAAGTGTACGCAAATAAGAATGAATGACTAAATTAATCCCTCCTGCATAAGGCTGTAGTTTATTTGCTAAGGTGTTGAAAAAATATACAGGTATATTTGAGCTTTTCCAGGCATTAAAGTCTATGATAATGTATTGGTTTTTCTCTTTTCCTAATTGTTCTTTCAATAGGTTGATGAAGGAAGTCTTACCCTCACCCCATTTGGCTATGATGCCCATGCTGTAGGAAATATCAAGAGAAACACCTCTTATTTTATCGGTAACTAGTTTCACGTAAAGTTCCCTGTTTAACTCATCATCTTGTGACTTCGAGATGGGTGTATCAGAATAAGGATAACTTAATAAGTCATTATCAAGTTTTGCCTTAGTTATCCAAGACTTTATTTTAGTCCTTCTTATACCTATCAAGAATAATAAGTGAGCTGAATTAGCTAAAAATACCAAAAACAGCGTATCCAAGTAGTACAAGTAAGATAAAAAGGAAAAGCCTATAAATTTGGTGTTGATGCAGTGCGGAAAAAGGCGATAAACCACATAAATAATTGATATAAATAGCTCACTGATAATGAATAATTTAGCTTTTAAATAACCCCTATGAATGAGAGAGCATTGTTTATAGGTGTAAATGATTGATACAAGTATTAGTAATGCCTCAAAAATATAATCGTGTTCAATGAATAAGCTAATTTGAGTAACTAGCCCAATATCCTCAAATATCCCGAACTTTGAGTTTAACTTGATAATTACATGAATTGCAAAGCTGAAAATACAGAGATTAATAATAAATTTTAAAAATTTGCTCAATCTTCTATTTTCATATCCCTTTTTTATCATTTTAACTTTTTTTATTTTATTACTTGAGTTATCTAGGTCTTCCTCATTCATAAGATTTGATGTTATTGGTTACTTATCCTAAAACAAACTTGCCTGTCCATTTTCGTTTTTAGGAAAGAAAATAGATCTTTTGGAGTTTACTGTATCTTTCATGCCTCCGTATCGGTTTACGGTATCTTTTACCGTTTCTATTGCTCCCTCGAGGTCATTTTCTATTTGCTCACGTGTGAAGCGCAAGACAGTCCAGCCAATGCTTGTAACCTCGTTGTTTCTGATTTTATCTTCTTTTACATCTTTAGGTTTAAGATGGAAGGTATCACCATCACATTCTATGTCAATATTCCCGTTTTTGCAAAATACTGCAAAGTCAAGGAAGCGATTTTTATTGTAAATAAAATACTGCCTCTCTGCTGAGATATGATTTTCTACCAAAGCCTCCCAAAACTTATCTTCTATGATGCTATCCGCAAAGAGGTAATTGATTTCTTTTGCTCTAAAAAATTTCTCTTCGGTGGTAGGAATAAAAGTAATGCGCCTATTATTTTTACTAATAATTGGCTCATCAAGGGCTGAAAGTCTATCAAATTCCAGCTTATAATATTCTTGGTTGCTTTTTGTATTTTGAGGTTCATCAGGGAAAAGATGTTGTCTTTGCACGATATTGACTGATTTTACTTTCGCATACCAGCGAATGCTGTATTTTTCTAACTCAAATTCTTTGGTATGATAAAAAGCTATGTATTTTACTATGCCTTCACGCAGATTTTTAGGAGCAGACTTTACAGGGATTCTGTACCAAAGTTGATTTTGGGCTATCAGAAAGTCTTTTTTACTGTTCATAATTGCTACTAAAACAGTTTTAGGTTTTTCTTTGAACTTCGTTTTTTTGCTCTCTTCTATGCTTTTTGTATAATCCCCCTTCCCCTCAATCACCTTTCTCACGCCTCCTTTGGGGTGGAGCGAGTCATTTTTATAGCGAGGGATTACGTGGATATGCGTATGAAAAACCGTCTGACCAGCGGCGGTGTGGACATTGAAGCCCACATTGAAGCCATCGGGTTTGAGGCGTTGGGTGAGAACGTTTTTTACACGGTTTACCATGAGCCAGAGAGCCATTTGTTCTCTAAAACTTAGCTCGAAGTAGTGGGTGGAGTGCTTCTTAGGGATAACGAGTGTATGCCCTTCCGAAACAGGAAATTTATCATAAATGCTATAGACCGTAGCCAGTTCCGTTACGAGCGTGGTATCTGGGGCAGGTGTGCAGAAAATACAATCTGATGATTTGTTGAGTTGGTTGAAGTGCTGATAGGCATAGATTTCACAAAAATCATTCTTAAAAATACTCTCAAAAGGCAAAACGACATTGCATTGATAGGTTTTTTGTTGGTGGATTTTGTGCGTCCGAAAGCCCTTGTATTTGACATCACGCCTCACCACAAAATAAGCTTTGCCTGTGGGCTTGAGCAATTCACTGACCGACATCAGCACTTCGGCTTGTTCTTCAGGTAGGAGGACATTCAGCACATACACGCAGAGAATGGTATCAAACCGCTCAGTAGGGTATTCAGGGGCATAATACTTGTCATAGCCTTGCACGTCTAAGCCTTGTTCTTTCAGATAGTTTACATCTTTGCCAAAACCACAGCCAAAATCAAGGGTTTTGCCTTTGATTACATTTTGCTGATGCAGCCACCTGACAGGAAATGACTCTTTATCCCGCTCTTTGGCGGTCAGGTGCGAGAAGGGGTTAGGGTTGTTTAGGGGTAGTTCCATGGTTCAAATCCTCTAATGTCTATCAAGTATTTACATCTTTCTTTGAAAGCTTCAAAGGCAGTATTTTCCCAATTTTTACTAATCAGAATGGGCTGATTGAGTAAATTAATACCCATTTCACGCTCAAAGACTTCTGTATTTACTTGGTAGATATATTGCCAATAGCCAATAATACAATCTTTTCTTTGGTTGAGCAAATTTTCTACAGGGATTTTATCATTTTTTGAAGAGTTGGCTCTAGCAGCAGCAGGCAAAAGGTTCCAGAGGTCATTGTTTTTCCAGATAGCAAACGGAATCATGTGTTCTATGTTGAGGTCATCAGTGATTTTACTGCCCGACCAAATACATTCTAAATAGCCTTGTTGCTCTAGGAGCTTTTTGAAAGCAGTGTCTGAAATCTTCACATCACGTTTTACCACAGGGCTTTTTAAGATTTCCTCGAGGGCAGTGGTGATAGGAATTGTTTTTTTACTTTTGTCGTAGGTAAACTCCGCCCAAGCCAAGAGAATGGCATTTGAACCCGTGATGAAGCTGCCCATATACTCAAAAGCCTCATAGTAATCATAAGGAATGGTAAATTCGCCAAAGTTTTCTAAGAGATATTGCAAGCCCAGTTTTTCGGGTGGAGCAAGGCGTTTGCCTGTTTTGATAGGTTGAAAGATTTGATAGTAATCTTTATAGACCGAAAAACCAATGTATTTCATCGGCATAGTCGTGATGGTTGTTCTGATGACTTTACATAGCTCAAATACTTTTGCTTCAATTCCTTTATCAATTCTATCTTTGATAAAATCATTATGAAAAGCCGACAGACCATTTTTATTGGCATAAAAGTCGGTAATTTCCTTGAACAAAGCCTGAAATGCCAGCGAGCCATCATTGATTTTTCCTGCACTTTTTTGTGGCAGTTCGGCTTCTATGATGGGGTAGTAATAGACAATCCACTTAAAAACCAGCAATCCCAAGGGCAAAATTACCTGTTCTTTTGAGAGAATGGTATAGGGTGATTTATCCTCAATTACTTCAATCGTTCCTCTGAGCAGCGCAAATTTATAAGTTGTGTCTTTGCTATCTCTTTCTATGATTTGGTTGATGTGTTTGAGTGTGTCTAGGTTCATGGCTGTGGGGCTTTGGTCAGGAATGGATAACTTATGTTGAGTGGATTTAGCCTGTAAAGGTATGTGTATCCATGATATATTTGATAGAATAAATTACATATACTCTTCAAAATCCTCTAGAGGCTCATTAAAATCGTCTGACATCCAGATGTTGCCAGTCAGACAGCCGTACTGCATTACTTTTCTTTCTTTTGCGGGCTTTTGTTGTTTATGGAGTGTTTTGATAAACTCCAGCACTTCTTTTTTTTGCTCTTTGGGTAGTTGTTCCAGTGCTTTTTGTATTTGGTCATCTACGAGTAGCATTTTTTATTTTCCTTTCTTAGAGATTAAGTTGATAGCTATTTTAAGAACCCTGTATCAGAGCGCTAATATCCGAATTATCATCTAACAGCAAAACACCTTCGTTTTGACAGGCAAGCGCAAAATCGCTGTCGTGGCTTGCCAGTATGAGTGCATCATTGGGCAAGAGGTTGTGTTTTTTCATTAAATCAATAGAAAGTGGCACAGCTTCTTCGGGCACGGAGAGATACTCAAAGGCTGTTAGAAAGTCCATTGTATCATGCTTATCAAGTGTTTCTTTGATTTTCTTGCTTTCGCAAACTGACAAAGGCGATTTTTGAGCAATGATGCCGATAAGTTTATATATGTATTCACTCACTACTATGGCATTGATATAAAGATTGTGTTTACTATTGTACAGTGCCAAAAATAGTTCGGTGCGTGTTTGTTTTTCAAACTCAATCAATATGCTGCTGTCAATAAATATGTTCATTGTTCGTACCATTCTTCTTCAGGGGGCATATAATTTCCTTTATTACCAACAGGTTTGTAGTTTTTGAAAAACTGGATTCTTTTCTGCCTTTCTTCTTCCGAAACAGTTTTTGAGGCGGTCAAGTGCGTCTGATAGGGTATTTTGAACCGCATGAGCACTTTTTCCAGTTGTTCTAGGAGTAACTGATGTTCTACTTCGAGGGTTATTTTCATGCTTTGTCTATTTTAAAGTTATTTATAAGTCTGCTAAGATAACAATTTTGAGGCATTTATCTTTTCGTGGGGCAGAAATATTTTTGTGATTTCTGTCAAGGTACAGAGAAAGTAATGCTTTTTATTTTTCCAGCACTTCGGGCATAGGTACAGCAAAGTCGGGCAAGATGTATGCGTAGAAA
>CAYZQI010000037.1:0-33284 GCA_964480455.1 uncultured Cytophagaceae bacterium | reverse complement strand
AAGCAGCTTTATTCTTTCGGGGCTAGAGCTGCCTAATTTTTAACGAACCATTGATAATTACGCATTTGATAGTCAAGTTGCTAAACTGTTCACAATCGATTGGTTAATGTCTTAAATTTACAATACCATCTATACACAAAATTAACTAATTTTCAACCTACCTTATCATACCTCTTTCTTTCTTTGGTAGATTATTTAGATTTGCTAAGTGTCAAGTAGCTTCGGCTTGTGAGAGCAATACAACCCTACTTAAGGCAGATTGCTATATCCTTTCACAAAAAGATTGTTGTCTAATCGGCAGTCCTCGCGTATTACTGCTGCTCCAGTACGGCAAAAATACTGTAAGTAATTTTCCTCGATGATACATTTTTTGAGAGTTACTATTGGGTTGCGTGCGCCAGGGCTTAGGGGTGCGTTGATAAGGGCATAGCTATCATACTCAGCACCTGTGCCTGTGTAGTTGTAGTCAATACGGCATTGCTCAAACACGATCTGCTCGGAGTCAAATACATTGATGAGGTCAAACTTTCGGTTATTAAAAAAATGTCCTGATTGAAAAGTCAATTCACTACAATTTCTCAATGTTAAAATTCCCTTTGTACAGCCACTAATTTTGAGGTCGCTAAGCTTGCCCTTGCGTACTCCCTCAAGCGAGAGCGCACGCCCTGCTTCTCCATTAAAGATGATATTGCGAAGCGTAAGATTTTCCACATTCTGCAAATATAGCAATTCGCCTTCTGCCTTATCATTGCCAGGGCTATAGCCAAATTCTAGGTTACTGATAGAGATATTTTTACAGTTAATAAAGCTTAAAATTGGTTTTTTACGCTGGTCGCTAGTGATTTTAATTGCCTGTGTCATATCTCCTTCTATGCTAAGATTATCTATATCTCTTATCTCAATGACAGTACCCTCGGGAGTAGTGTTAAGACTTACATTGGCATTACTACTCATAAATCGGAGGCTGCTGAGGTTCAGTTTTTCAGTTTTAATTTTGAGTATCTTGTTAGAGCCTATTTCTTGCAGAAATTCTTCAGCAGTCTTGATAGTTTGTGGTCTGATTCTTTGAGCAGCTACATTGCCCATTAAAAAGAAAGTTAGTAAAGACATTAAAAAATATTTTTTCATATTCGTCTGGGGTACTGATTAAGTTGATTTAAGCAATAAATTAAGAGAAAAATGAGCAATTTCTAGTCCATTTAGCTATTGAATAGTTTTTTCGTGCTGTATTTTTTTGCTTAAAATTGCTTAATTATTATGGTTTCACAAAACAAAATACATCAATTATTTTTAACTTTGTTTTTGCAAGAAGTAACAATTGAAACATTTAGCTACTTCTTAGCATACAAACAAGGCAGCAAAAGGCAAAATAGCTATACATCTCAGTTTGAATACTGCTTTGGTAAGCATACTTAAAATTCATAATGAACCATCAATAAATCATCATTAATTATGGTCAGAAAAAAAGTAATCAACAGTCAGAGTGCACCCGCACCCATAGGTCCTTACAGCCAAGCCATCATGGTAGGAGGCACACTTTATGTATCAGGGCAAATTGCCCTCAATAGAGAAGGAAAGCTCATCAACCAAAACATAGAAGCCGAGACACACCAAGTCATGAAAAACCTAGAGTCTATTCTAGTAGAAGCTGCCATGGATTTTTCTCAGGTAGTAAAATGTACTATTTTTATCAAAGACATGGATAATTTTCAGGCAATTAATGAAATATATGGTTCTTATTTTTTTCATACGCCTCCAGCTCGCGAAACCGTAGAGGTAAGCCGCTTGCCTAAAGATGTAAACGTAGAGATTTCTCTGATTGCGGTGCAAAGCCAAGCCGATTATGTCAGCTAATATGTCAGCAGAATGGGAAATACATCTCAAAGGCTTTAAAGATTACCTTCGTCTTGAGCGAGGGCTAAGCGATAACTCTTGGCAGGCTTATCTTGCCGATGTCAGAAAATTGATACAATACCTCGAGCTAGTACAGTCTTCTGCTCTACCTCAGCAATTAAAACTGGAAGATTTCACCGCTTTTCTAGCTTACCTCCACGAGCTAGGCGTAGCAGAAGCATCTCAGGCACGGATTTTATCTGGGATAAAGGGTTTTTTTAAATATTTGGTGGTAGAAGATATTATCAGTCATAGCCCCATAGAGCTACTTGAAACGCCACGCCTTACCCGCAAACTGCCCGATGTATTAAGTTTTGAAGAGATAGCGCGCATGCTCTCAGCGATAGACCTCTCTAAGCCAGAAGGTACACGCAACCGTGCCATACTTGAGGTGCTTTACAGCTCGGGGCTACGAGTCAGCGAGCTTACTAACCTCAAAATCAGTAACTTGTACTTCAACATTGATTTTTTGAAGATACTAGGCAAAGGCAACAAAGAACGCTTTGTACCAATAGGGCAAGATGCAAAAAAATACCTTCAGCTTTACCTCAATTTAGTACGGTGTCATCTTAGTATCAAAGCAGGAAATGAAGATTTTATATTTCTCAACCGTAGGGGCAGCCCACTTTCTCGTGTGATGGTTTTTATGATTGTCAAGGAAGTTACTGCCCTTGCAGGCATCGCCAAAAATGTAAGTCCCCATACGTTTAGGCACTCTTTCGCAACACACCTCATAGAGCGTGGTGCAGACCTTCGTGCTGTGCAGGCCATGCTCGGACACGAATCTATCACTACTACTGAGATTTATACACACCTTGACCGCGACTACCTACGACAGACCATCAAAGCATTTCACCCCAGAAGTTAAGAAAAATGTAAAGTATGAGTTGTGAGTTGTGAAATTTTAAAGCACTCACTGCCAGCAATTTATAAATCAAAGTAACCGAAGTTATTTTTGATATTTCCTTAAGCAATTCTATAAGATAATAAATACTTACCATGCAATTGGGCTTAGACAATTATTCAGGAATGTATCTTTTGCTGAAATTAGGGTCTATTTTATCTAAATTTTTTATAGAAGAAGAAGAAATATGCTCATACTCTTTGTCGCAAGGCAAAAAAACCACTTTGAGGTCTTTTTTCATATCGTCCATAAATCGGAGTTGGTTTACTTCATAATCTAGGTCATCTCCATTGCGCAAACCCCGCACAAGGGTAATATCTGCAAACTTTTCTTTAGAGGTGAGGTAATTGGTCAAAAATCCTTGAAAATTCTCTATTTGACGGTATTTTAGTGTTTTGCTTTCTATTTTATTTTGATTGATGGCTTGTTTATCTGGATTGATGCCCCTTGCAATGATTACTTTGTCAAATACTGCTTCGGCTTTTTCCAGAATGTTAAGATGTCCGTTATGAAAAGGGTAGAAAGAGCCAGGATAAATGCCAATTTTGGGGCGGTGCTGTTGGAGGTACGCCACTAGGAACTTGAGGTTATTTGCATTTTGGGGATATTCTTTGATAAATTTTTCTAAGAGTTGTATTCTACCTTCTTTGTAGAGGCTGTAATCTAAGAATTGATATTCTTTAAAGATTTGCCTTTCCCAAGTAAGCAGTTCTTCAAAGCTGGAGTCTGTTACAACTCGCATATCCAAGGCACTGAATTGCTTAGAAAGCACGCCGCTTCCTTGGTGGTGTTGGGTGTCTAAGATGATTTCTTTGATGAGCGCACGGTTGGGGTGTGTCTTTGTCGTCATCTGTTCAAATACTTTTACAGACTGCGCCTCATTGTCTTGCTGTGTGGGGTCATAGACAATATCATGAAAAAAAGCAGCCATCACTAGCACGCCATAATGTTCTGGATTGAGCTTTTGGGCTTGTAAGTATTTTTCTATTTCATCAAGCAAAAAAGCCAAGTGCATTTCACTATGGTAGTGGCGGTGTGCTTCTTGCCAAGCTGATGCTATTTTGTGAGGGTCTTTTATGCCGTATTCCTCAAAAATTGCTTGGTATTTTTCGTAGTCAATATCTTGTGAATGCTTCATTTCATAAAAATAGCCAAAAGCTATTAAAATACAAGCAGTCCATTTTATTTTTTACCATTAGCAACAGCTTTAGACTCAAAGGTAAATCCTCCCCCTCAATCTCGCCTGGGCTTTGGCTAAGTTTGTTGGTCAATTTCTACACAATGGCAGGTTACTTTTTTGTACTCTATAATCTGTTGAATTTCTTTGATATGGTCATGCGCTAGGCTTTTTTTTGAGCCTACAATCAGCACTAACAGAGCATTGGGGCTATATTTGCGTGCCAAATAGAGGTCTATTTGCCCTAGCAGGCGGTTACGTTCATTGCTTTTTCGGAGCATACCTGCTAGTTTTATTTCTATGCCAAGCCTTCCGTTGTTGAGGTCTATGTCTATGCGTTCACGTGCGTATTGTGTACCTCCTATGAGCGATTGCGTGGCTACTTTTGCAAATTTTTTCTTCAGTTGCTTGGCAAAAAACTGCTCTACTTCACTCTCACTCCAGTCATCTGTGATGTAGCGTTGCGCTGGGATACGCCGCAGATACTTGATAACATTGGCTACTGTGGGTTGATATTGCCGCATACTGTACCAAGTGAGCAAATACTGCACCACCACAAGTACGCCAATACACACACATACATATAGCACAAACTGAAGCAGCATATAAAGATTGACCATTTTGATACAATACCAATTTTTAATATTTTAACAATTGAGTTTAAACCGTTAAGGGCTTACAAAGTTAAGATAATTTAGCAATTTATAATTTTTTAGCAATTGAACTATATTTTAGTTTGTATTTTGCTTTATTTTTGAAGCATTGCCTGATAATATCTTTGGCTTGGAGGGTTTCTTGTTGTTTTGTTATATTGGTGTGTTTGTCCTACATTTTGTGGGCAGTGGCTAATCTGAACTTGGGCATACTTTGCTTAGTAGGTATTCAAAATATGACGCGCTATCAAATTTCTAATCTTTTCTGCGGCAATGAAAATAAGATTAAAAACCTTAGGTTCTCTGACAATTTTTGTGATGATGTTTCACAGGATAGGCTGAATACTATTCAGAACATAAATTCTAGCGGACTTTCAGTCCGCTGCTGCAGATTTTTACAAAAATTGTCAGACACTCAAACTCCAGTAGTAAGATGTGAGTTATAAGTTGTGAAATCTGAGCTTTTAATACATTCATTATCAATAACTTAGGCAATAAAAATGTAAAAGTTATTTTTTACTCTTTACTTAGTAAGGTTCAATCAAATTTTTCTTTCAAAAATCTACCCGTATGATTATCTTCCAGTTGAATGAGTGCTTCGGGTGTGCCTTCAAAGCATATACTTCCTCCTCGTTCTCCCCCTTCGGGGCCAAGGTCTATCACCCAATCAGCACATTTAATCACTTCTAGGTTGTGTTCTATAATCCAGACAGAGTTACCCAGTTCAATGAGTGCGTTCAGGGCATCAAGCAGTTTTTTGATGTCGTGGTAGTGTAGCCCAGTAGTAGGTTCATCAAAGATAAAAAGTGTTTCGCCTTGTTTTTCTTTTAGATAAGTGGCAAGTTTGAGGCGTTGCGACTCACCTCCTGAGAGTGTGTTGGTAGATTGCCCCAGGCGGATATAGCCCAGCCCTACATCTATTAATGGTTGGATTGCATTGACTATCTTGGCGTGGTCGGCAAAAAACGCTACTGCCTCGTCTATGGTAAGGTCTAAAATATCAGAAATATCTTTTTCGTGGTAATTTACTTCTAAGATTTCTTTTTTGAAGCGTTTGCCACCGCAGGTTTCACAAGTCAAATAGACATCAGCCATAAACTGCATTTCCACTTTGATTTTGCCTTCACCTTGGCAGGTTTCACATCTTCCTTTTTCTACATTAAAAGAAAAATGGGCAGGTGTAAAGCCCCTTTGTTTGGAGAGGGGCAAGTCTGCATACAAATTTCTGATAAAATCATACACCTTGGTATAAGTAGCTGGATTGGAGCGTGAAGAACGCCCAATTGGGTTTTGGTCCACAAACTCAATATTTTTCAATCGCTTGATGCTGCCACGCAGTTCTTCATATTCTCCGAGGGCTTCGGGGTTTTGGTTGAGGGCTTTGAGCAGTGCAGGATAAACAATACTTTTGACGAGTGTAGATTTACCTGAGCCACTTACCCCTGTAATGACGGTCATCACTTCAAGTGGAAATTTTGCTTGCACATCTTTCAGGTTGTTTTGGGTAGCACCTATCACCTCCACGTACTCTTTCCATTCACGCCTTTTGGCAGGGATTTCTATGTTTTTCCATTTTCTTAGAAAGTTAAAAGTGTGCGACTGCTCCAAATCAAATTCAGGATTAACCCAGTCGGCAAGGTGTGCAGGTGTTTTCTTGCCTTTGTACTGGTCTATCTCATGGTAGGGAATATTGAACATCAATTCTCCTCCATGCGCTCCAGCTTCTGGACCTATGTCTATGATTCTATCGGCAGCACGCATTACTTCTTCTTCGTGTTCTACCACTATTACAGTGTTGCCTAACTTTTGTAAATCACGCAATACACTCACCAAACGCCCTGTATCGCGCGGGTGTAAGCCTATGCTAGGCTCATCTAAAATATACATAGAACCCACCAAGGCACTGCCAAGTGCAGTTGCCAGTTTGATGCGTTGGTATTCCCCTCCTGAGAGGGTAGCCGTGAGTCTGTTTAAAGTAAGGTAGCCTAGCCCTACCTTATCAAGGTATTCTAGCCTGTTTTCTATTTCTAAACGCAGTCGTTTGGCAATTTGCTGCTCGTTTTCGTTCAATTGAAGATTTTGAAATACTTTTCTTAGGTCTTCAATGGGCATTAGCACCAAATCTTGAATGGCATATCCATCAACTTTCACATAAGCAGCATCTTTGCGGAGGCGTGTGCCTCGGCAGTCGGGGCAAATTACCCTGCCTCTGTAGCGTGAAAGCATCACACGGTATTGTATTTTGTGGCTTTGCGACTCTAAGTGTTCAAAAAACTCACTTAGCCCTGCAAAATAATTGTTCCCTTTCCAGAGTACTTCTTTTTCTTCTTTTGAGAGGTCTTTGTAGGCACGGTGAATTGGGAAATCAAATCTGATGGCGTTTTTGACCAAAGGCTTTTGCCATTCGCTCATCTTTTCGGTTTGCCAAGGCAGAATAGCCCCCTCATAGACTGATATATTTTTATTGGGAATGACCAAATTTTCATCAATAGCAAGGGTATTGCCAAAACCTCCACAGCGTTGGCAAGCCCCGTAAGGGCTGTTGAAGCTAAAAAACTGCACGCTCGGCTCTTCAAAGCTCATGCCGTCAAGCTCAAAACGATCAGAAAAAGTCTTCTTCTCTTTGTCTATAAAGTCTATGGTACAGACCCCATGTCCTTCAAAAAAAGCAGTTTGCACAGAATCAGCCAAGCGAAACTGATTGTCTTCATCTTCATGATTTACTACATTGCGGTCTATGAGTAGCTCGATAGCAAAACCTTGTAGAGCTTTGAGCTGTGTGCCATCATTTAAAAGTTCTTCTATAAATAGAGTATCACCTCCTACCAAAATACGTGTGAAGCCTTTTTGAAAAATAATTTTAAGTTCATCTTCTAGGGTGCGCCCCTCTGAGATGACAAGCGGTGCAAGCACCAACAGCTTCCGCCCTTGCTCAAATCGGTGAATGTAATTGATAACATCTGTTATGCTGTCTTTTTGGACTATCTCGCCCGAAACAGGCGAGTAAGTCTTGCCAATGCGTGCATAAAAAAGTTTGAGATAGTCATAGACCTCCGTGGTGGTGCCTACAGTGGCGCGTGGATTTTTGGTATTGCCTTTTTGCTCTACGGCAATGGCAGGTGAGATGCCCTTAATGTATTCTACATCAGGCTTTTCCATTCTGCCCAGAAACTGTCGTGCATACGAGCTAAGGCTTTCTACATACATGCGCTGCCCCTCGGCAAAGAGCGTATCAAATGCTAAAGACGATTTGCCCGAACCTGATAAGCCCGTAATGACTACCAACTGATTGCGTGGTATGGCGAGGTTGATATTTTTTAAGTTATTGCCTTTTGCTCCTTTGATGAGGATGTACCCTCGCGGGTCGAGTTGGTCTATGTTAGCAAACATTGTATTAACAGCCCTCTAGCCCCTAAAGGGGTATTTTGATGAAAAATAATAAAAGTAGCGTTTGTCTAAAGAAAAACACCCTTTAACTAGCATAAAAAACGCTTATAAAACTCACAAACTAAGTATAGAGTTTTGACTTGTTACAAAGTTAGACCAAAGGAGTGAGGTTTTTAATAGCTGAAAGGGATTTAGTGCAAAATGAATTTTCATTTATAAAAAACTTGCACTCAAAGGTGCTCACTTTCAATTTTAAAATGCTGTGCGTGCATGAACAGTGGCAGACTTAAAAGTGATATACTTTCAGTTTGGTACTAACTTTTATGATTGTCTGACAATTTGTGCTGGCGAACTGAAAGTCCGCCAGCATTTATGTTCTGGACAGTATTCAGCCTATTTTATGGAACGCTCACACAAAAATTAGCAGAGAACCAAGAATTTTAATTGCTTCATTTTGTTTAATTTTAATTTTTACAGAATTAAGCAGTACTTCCTCCTCCAAACGTTAACAAAAGAAAATAAAAAAAGAAACTCTCATCTTTTAGAAGCAATAAGTTTCCGAATTTAGCTCAGAAACACAGGCGTAATTCCCAAAACATTTACACATTTGTCTAGTATGCGATTGGTGAAGTCAGGAAAGTCTTTAATAAAGGTAGGCTCAGAAGTTGAAAGCTAGACCTGTAACGCTAATTTATCCCGCTCTAAAAATAAATACTGTGGTTGTCTGACAATTTTGTGGAAATCTGTAGCAGCGGACTTCCAGTCCGCTGGCATTTATGTTCTAAACAGTATTTAGCTCATCTTATCGCACACAATCATAAAAATTGTCAAAGAATCACTATTGCTTTACTTATTACAAATCACAAAGATTGTCAGAGAACCAGTATTTTTATTACAAGATACATGTACTAGGCATAAAAATAGTATAATTTAAGCATAAAATATAAATTAACCAATAAAATAAAGAATATTCTTCAGTAAACTTTGAAATATCAGAAAAATTCCCAAATTTTATATGTTGTTTTTAATATTAATTGATGAATATTCATCTCAAAACCTATGATGAACATTAAACTAGAACTTGAGCCGCTGCACAGTTGGTTGAGTTACGAACAGAAACCCTTGATTATTTCTGGTCCGTGCAGTGCAGAATCGGAAGAACAAATGCTGGCAACTTGCCGCCAGCTGAAAGACCTCAACGTGAATGTGCTGAGGGCTGGTATCTGGAAACCTCGCACACGCCCCAATAGCTTTGAAGGCTATGGTGTAAAAGCACTTCCTTGGCTCAAAACTGTGAAAGAAGAACTTGGGCTGCCCTTTGCAGTAGAAGTAGCTAACCCACAGCACATTGAAGAAGCACTGAAATATGGAGTAGATATTCTTTGGCTGGGTGCACGCACCACAGTCAATCCTTTTAATGTCCAAGAAATTGCAGATGTACTCAAAGGAGTAGATGTACCCGTGATGATTAAAAACCCAATCAATCCTGACCTTGCCCTCTGGATTGGTGCTATTGAGCGCATTTATAATGCAGGTATCCGCAAAATGGCAGTTATCCATAGAGGTTTCTCTTCGCTACAAAGCTCTAAGTATAGAAATATCCCTACATGGCAAATTCCGCTTGAGCTAAAAACACATATTCCTAATATGCCGCTCATTGGCGACCCTAGCCACATAGCAGGGGCACGAGAGTATCTCCAAGAAATAGCCCAAAAAGCACTTGACCTCAACTATGACGGGCTGATGATAGAATCGCACATTGACCCCGACAATGCCCTGAGTGATGCCAAGCAGCAGGTTACGCCCGAAGGTTTGCGTACACTACTTTCTAACCTTAAAATCAGAATAGTACGTAGCCAAAGTAATGATGTAGAATTGATTAATCAATTAGATGACCTCCGCGATAAGATAGATGAGGTGGACAGAGAGTTGATTGAAATTCTCAAAACACGTATGAGCCTCGTTGAGCGCGCCTGTGAGTACAAGCGTGAGAACAACATCACCATTTTCCAAGTAGAACGCTGGAACGAAATCTTCCGCTCGCGCTCCGAATGGGCTAAAAAAATGGAAATGAATACAGAGTTCATTGCTGAGGTTTACAAACTCATTCATATTGAGTCTATCCGTAAGCAAACCGAAGTAATCACAAGAAAAGAGCTTGAAGTAGCCAAATAAGCTCTCAATCATAAGCCCTTTTATGTTAGTTTAAGCAATTGATATTTTGTAAAGCAAAAAACCACATAGAGAAGGTTTTACAAGATAAGATGCCGTTCATCATTAAAAAATTAACAGACTACACTATTGTAAAAATAAAAGGGCTTTTGATTTATTCTTTCATCTCTGTAAGGCTTTGGGCTTGTGTCTGGTTGCTTTTCTGCAAAGGTAGTGTGAAACTAAAAGTACTGCCTTGGTTTTTTTGACTCTTCACATAGATATTGCCTCCTTGTTTTTCTACAAATTCTTTGCATAGTATCAGCCCTAGTCCTGTGCCTGTTTCTTGCTGTGTGCCTCTCGTGGTATAGCTATCTAGGCTAAATATATTTTTAATTTGTGCCTCGTCTAGCCCTACTCCGTTGTCAATTACTTGTACTTTTACTTGATGCGTTTTGTCTAAGTAACTTAATTTAAGATAAATTTCTCCTTGGCTATGTGTAAACTTGATGGCGTTGGAGATGAGGTTGCGCAGCACAAGTGAGGTCAGGTTGGCATCTGCAAAGCAGTAAATATGCTCGTTAAGTTGGTTGTAGAGAGTGATTTGTTTTTGTTGTGCCTGTGGTACGAGCAGGGCAATCACTTCTTGGGCTATTTCTGAAAGATTGATGGCTTCAGGATACATTTCAATCCCCTGCATTTGGGCTTTTGACCAGTTGAGAAGGTTATCTAGAAATTCTGAAAGTGTATTTACTTTTACCTCTAGCTTTTGGGTCATCACACGCATTTCTTCGGGGCTGATATTGTGATTGTTAAAGAGTGAAATTAAGCCTTTAAGCGTATTGAGCGGGCTTCGCATATCGTGCGAGGTGATAGAAAAAAGTTTGTCTTTGGTTTGATTGATTTGGGCAAGTTCTTGTGAAAGGTCTTGGAAATCCTCTTTTTGCAATTTGATTTCTTCATAAACTTTGAGTAGTTCTTGGCCTTTTTCTTCAATTTGCTGTTTTTGTAGGCTCAACTGTTCGTTTGCCTTTTGCTTAATTCGGTTTTTGAGTACAAGCAGCACCACAAGCACTATGAGAAATACCAACACCATCACAGCACCTGCTATGATGAGTTGCTGCCTGAAAAGTATTTCTTGCTGTATAGCCACTTTGGCTTCTTTTTTTTCTAATTGGCTGAGTACATCTAGTTTTTCCACCAAGTCGTTGATGTCTTGATTGGCAAGGCTGTCATTTTCTATGATGTAGCGGCTTTGGTACTCAAAAGCAAGGGGATAATCGCCTTGAGCTTGGGCAGTTTGATAGAGTATCTGAAGTGCCTCGCGCTTCTCAGCCTTAAAAAAAAACTCACTTGCCATTTCTAAGGCTTGTTGGGCATATTTTTCGGCATTGAGATACTCTTTTTTTAATTGATAAATGGAAGCATAATCTATCAAAATACTTACCACACCACGCACATCATTTTGCGCTTGGAAAATTTCCATAGCGGCGGGCAGCAAATCTAGTGCTGCTTGAAGCTGATTGTCTTGAGTATATATGTGTGCAATTTTCTTCAAAGAAGTAGCATAGGCATTGTCTTTACCTAGCTGTTCGCGAAGCACAAGTGATTTTTTGACCGCTCGGAGTGCCGAGTCAAGTTGCCCTTTCTGCTGATAGACCTCACCCATACGGAGGTAGGCATAAGCTAGTCCTCTTTGGTTGTTAATTTCTTCAAAAATTTGTGCAGCTTGTTTGATATTGATGAGTGCTTTATCTGTAAAATCCTTTTGGCGTTGGTAGATGTCGCCGATATTGTTGTAGCTGTATGCAATCTGGATAGCTACTTGATGTTTTTTGGCAATCTCTAAGGCGTTGAAAAAACTCTCGAGGGCTTGTCGGTTAATACCTAAGTTGCGATAAATCACTCCTTGGTAATTGTATGCTTGTGCAAGTTCCTCCCATTTTTCTAGCTTTTGCGCAAGCAAAATGGCTTGGCTGAGGTACTCGAGGGATTTGATGAAGTGTGAATTTCTGTATTGCCAACCTAACTCGCTAAGCACCTGAAGGCGTTTGAGCGTGGGGGAGGTTTCAGTTTTTAATAATGCTTGTAAACTATCTACCTTTTGTGAGTACTGTGCGGAGAGTGTCCAAGAAACTCCAATCAGGAATCCTATTAGTATAAAATATTTTTTGAGCATTTAGACATTTGATTTACTTGACAATGCTACAAGATGAACATAAAGTTTAGCATAATAAATAAAACCAAAGTTAGTATGAATTTTGAACTATAATCATTTTCCTCTTTTCCATATCAAAAATAGAGCTAAACCCTTTTTGTTTTCTTCTACCAAAAAATATGCCTCCTAGCAATCAATAAAAATTGGAAAAACCTTTAAAAAAGTATTACTTTGCCCTACTAATTTGAGATAATCTAAAAAAACTAAAAATATGGCACAATTACTTGCAGGCAAAACTGCCCTTATAACGGGTGCCTCCAAAGGAATCGGAAAAGCAATTGCCGAAAAATTTGCCCAACACGGCGCACAGGTGGCTTTTACTTACCTCTCTAGCATAGAAAAAGGGCAAGCACTTGAAGAAGAACTCAATCAAAACGGTACCACTGCCAAAGGCTTCCGCTCAGATGCCTCCGTTTATGTCGAAGCCGAAGCACTTATCAAAAATGTAACTGATGAGTTTGGGTCATTAGATATTTTAGTAAATAATGCAGGCATCACCAAAGATGGCCTGCTGATGCGTATGTCAGAAGAACAGTGGGACGCAGTCATTCAAATCAATCTAAAATCTGTCTTCAACCTCACCAAAGCCGCCCTGCGCCCTATGATGAAGCAAAAATATGGCTCAATCATCAATCTTACTTCTGTGGTAGGCATCAGAGGCAATGCAGGGCAAGCAAATTATGCCGCCTCCAAAGCAGGTATCATTGGATTTACTAAATCAGTGGCACTTGAACTGGGCTCACGCAATATCCGCTCGAACGCCATCGCCCCAGGATTTATCGAGACTGAAATGACTCACGACCTCGCCAACAAAGACGAGTGGACGAAAAATATCCCCCTCAAGCGTGGCGGGCAGCCTCAAGAGGTGGCAGATTGTGCTGTTTTTTTGGCCTCAGATATGTCCAAATATATCACAGGGCAAGTATTACAAGTAGATGGAGGAATGCTTACTTAGGGATTAGGAGAATGAGAGAGGAAATTGATAATTCAATGACTAAAGAAGTATTTGGTGGATTAGGAATTAGGAGACCCAATGACTACTGACCAATAATCTGATGGTCAGTAATCCAATAACCAACAATAACATTTTAAAATTATGTTCATAGAACCCAACATGAAATCACGTAGCAACGTGGGCTGGATAGAAGTAGTTTGTGGCTGTATGTTTTCGGGCAAAACCGAAGAACTCATCAGGCGTGTAACACGTGCCAAAATTGCTAAGCAAAGGGTGTTAATGTTCAAGCCTGCTATGGATAATCGCTACCATTCAAAGCACATTGTGTCGCATGATGCTAATGCCATCTACTCTCAGGCAGTAAAGAGTGCAAGTGAAATTTGGGACGAAACCCTGAAGCAGGGTGCTGACGTAGTGGGCATAGATGAAGGGCAGTTTTTTGATGAAGGTATTATAGATGTCTGCAATGAACTCGCCAACAGCGGAATACGTGTGATTGTGGCAGGATTAGACATGGATTACAGAGGTAAACCTTTTGGGCAGATGCCTTACCTTATGGCTGTGGCTGAGTTTGTTACCAAAGTGCATGCGATTTGTGTGAAATCAGGCGAACTTGCCAACTATTCTTACCGAAAGATAAACTCTGATGAAACCGTGTTGCTAGGCGAAACCGAACTATATGAAGCACGCTCGCGCAGGTATTTTTTTAACCTTGAGGGAGAGAAGTAAGTCGTAAATAGACAGAAGATTTTTTTTCCAAAAAGTAAAAATAAAGATACTAAAATTAGAGATATTCTTTGATTTTTTGTTTACCACAAAAAAACTTGGTTGTCTGACAATTTTTTGTGGAAATCTGTAGCAGCGGACCTCCAGTCCGCTGGCATTTATGTTCTGAACAGTATTTAGATTATCTTATCGCACACAATCACAAAATTGTCAAAGAATCATAATTTTGAACATAGTCAGCCCTGTCTTTTGATATATTTCAGGACATAAAGGCGCATCAAATATCTCAGCTTGTACGGCTTTTAAGAGGTAATCTAGGTTTTCTTTATGTTTGTAAATCGAGCTGCCAACTACTCCACCTTTTTCTCAGAGAAAAAGAGCAAGACTCGAGCTTGCGACCTGCGAGTTATGAGCCGAAGTAAGCCTTCTCTGAAGATGCCTCTGCATAAAACTTATTTTGAATGATTTGCCTATCACGATTGAGGGCTTCTTACCTTCTAATGCCTTTACGCCCAATGGAAATAGTAAAAACGACTTTTTTCATATTCCGAACTTCCCCGAAGATAACTGCTTATTTGGCCACAAGCCCAATTTCCTACTCCTCAGATTGAAGCCGCTTGGAAGCAATGGCATCAATACTTAGCAACCCATCAAGCAGCTATTTTAGATGACTTATTGGCAGAAGAGGTAGTTTTTCACTCACCCGTAGTCTGGGCTCCTCAGCAAGGCAAAGCCATTACCAAATTATATCTGCTCGGAGCAGCCCATGTATTAGCAAATGACTTTCACTACACAAGAAAGATAGTAGATGGCTTTCATTGGGGGCTAGAGTTTAGTTGCCAAGTAGGGGAAGTTACAGTAAAAGGCATTGACCTTGTTACACTCAATGAAGCAGGAAAAATCATAGACTTTGAGGTGATGGTGCGCCCACTCAAGGCAGTCAATGTAGTGCATGAGGCTATGGGAAAAATGCTTGAGCAACTCAAGAAATAATACTTTCTCTTATTGAAACCAATCAAATAAATCAGAAAGTTGAAGCTGTTGCTTTTGGGTGGCGGTCAAGTCGCGAATGATAGCCCCTTCTTGCATTTGTATAATTCTTGCGCCGTATTGGTGGGCATCGCGCAGGTCATGCGTAACAAGCATACAGGTCAGTTGAAATTCTTTGATGATCTGATTTGCCTTTTGCATCAGATTTTTAGCTGATTTGGGGTCTAGGGCTGCTGTGGGTTCGTCCATTAAAAAGATTTTTGCCTCGTCCATAATTGCCATAATGAGAGTAAGTGCTTGGCGTTGCCCACCTGAGAGCGTACCCATTTTTTGTTGGAGTTTATTTTCTAGCCCCATACCCAAAAGGGCTATTTTTTCTTGCACTTCTTTTTTGAATTGCGCATTGATGCCCAGCCTCATTTTTTTTGCCTTAGTACGCAGTGCCGCAATCCTAAAATTATCCAGTATGCTTAGGTCTGGTGCTGTACCACTTAGCGGGTTCTGAAAAATACGTGCAATCCATTTACTTCGCTCAAAGTCAGCAAGTTGATTGATAAGCTGCTGATTGATGCGTATCTCACCTGAATCTATCTTGAAAGTACCGCTCAAAGCATTGAGTAAAGAAGACTTACCTGAGCCATTTGCACCCACTATGACTACAAACTCACCTGCTCTTATTTCAAGATTGATGTTTTGCAGTGCTTTTACTTCATTGGGGCTTCCTTTATGAAATGCTTTGTTTACTTCTTTAAACACTATCATCAGAACAGTACTATTTTTTAAGTTTTGAATTTATTTAATTTATTGAGTAAAGATAGCACATCTAAAACACAATCCAAGTACGCTTGCTGCTGCCAAGGTTTTGATACGAGGAAAAAATCTCTTTTGGGCAAACCCACATTTAGTTAAGGAATGGTGAATTATTGATTGTCAATTGCTTATTTAAGAAAGTATTTGATTATCAATAACTTACAAATACCAGAGGATTAGTTTATTTAATCACTTTTCTTAATAAAAAATCAGTTTATTGGTTTATTTTAAAAAAAATACTACCTTCGCCTCTGAATTGGTAATCAAAGTACAATCGTACTGCGATTTTAATAGGGAATTTGGTGAAAGACCAAAACTGTCCCCGCAACTGTAAACTGTTTTTTTGGCTTTTTATACATATTCAAGGCCATTTGTTATCAACCCAGCCACTGCCCAATTGTAAGGGTGGGAAGGCGATAGCAAACCTCAGTAAGTCAGGAGACCTGCCAGTCCACAGTAGTCCATTGCTTTCGGGTGAAAGGCAAAGACGTGATTTAAAAGTATTTTTATGTTTTCTTCTTTGATGCGAATAGGCATTGGATTGCTCATAATGCAGTCCTTTGTATGGGCGCAGGAAGACTCTTTGGGTACAATTGCACTTAAAGAAATTGAGGTCATTGGACAAATCCCTGATGCTTTTTTGGCAGGGAGTAAAGTTCAAACCATCAATGCGTCTTTTACTGAGCAATACAACACGAATAATTTGGCAGACTTGCTGCAAAATGCAAGTGCTATTTATGTAAAATCCTATGGAAATGGTCAGCTAGGCACTGTAGCTTTCAGAGGCACGGGGGCAAGCCATACCGCAGTACTTTGGCAGGGCATCAATATCAATTCGCCTACATTAGGGCAAAGCGATTTTGGAACTTTGCCCGTGTTTGCCAGTGCTGAGGTACGGCTTCAATTTGGGGCAGGCAGTGCTCTGTATGGCTCAGATGCCGTAGGGGGTAGTATTTTATTACAAGAGCATTTACCTCAAAAACCTTTTTCAGTAGAGGCTTATACCGAAGTAGGAAGTTTTGGGAGATTTGCAACAGGGGGAGAGGTAGCTTATCAATACAAAAACTTCTCAGGTAAAACCAAACTGTACTACTTCAGGCTTGAAAATAACTTTCCTTATACCGACAGCCGCAACCAACGCCAAATCCAAAACAATGCTGAGGTAGCTAATTATGGATTTGTGCAACAACTCAATTATAGCTTCAAACCCAATCAAATACTCTCTATCAATGCGTGGTATGCCGACAATGAGCGTGCCATACAGCCTACCGAAGGAAATACCACAGCTACTGAACGTCTTTTTGACCAAAGCCTGCGCATAGTGGCTGATTATCAGCACAAAACTACTTTTGGAACATTCAATCTAAAGACTGCTTATATTGGTGATGCGCAAATCTATCAAAGCAATGGCGAAAGCCAAGTCAATGCCCAAAAATATGTAGCTGCCCTTGAGTACCAGCATTTTTTGGGTGAACGGCTTTACCTCCGAAGTGGCATCAATTGGTACCATACCCAAGCACAATCCAACAACCTAGGAGGTAATGTAAGTGAAAATAGACCTTCCCTTTTTGCTTCGCTGCGCTACCAAGTTACGCCTGCTTTGGCACTAAATCTCAATGCCAACCAAGCTTGGGTGGACGGCTTTCAAGTGCCCTTTACCCCTTCGCTAGGTGCAGAATATATTTTATCAGAAAATCAAAAACATAGCCTGTACCTGAAAGCACTAGGGGCGAGAAGCTACCGTGTGCCTACTTTTAATGACCGATTTTGGCAACCTGGAGGCAAAGCCGACCTGCGCCCCGAGTATGGTTGGAACGCTGAAGTGGGCTTGGTCTATGAGTTATCTCGAGCTAATTTTTCGCTCAAAAGCGAGCTTACTCACTACCGCCTCTGGATAAATGACTGGATTTTGTGGCAACCCGATGGCAGGGGTATATGGTCGCCCGACAACGTACGGAAGGTACATGGTCAAGGCGTAGAGGCTTCATTATCAGGTACTTATGAGTGGAGCAGATTCAAGTTAGAGCTAAGTAGTAACTATGCCTTTACGCAATCTTTGCTCAAAAATGAAGGGATTTATCAAGACAAGCAATTGCCCTATACGCCTCTGCATAGAGTCAGTTTGATGGCAAAAGCCACTTACGGCAGTTATTTTGTATTTGCCAATTGGCAACATACCTCGCTGCGCTACGAAACCCTCGACAATATCCAAAGCACAGTTACTTCTATTCCTGCTTTTTCACTTTTCAATCTGGGGCTTGGCAAAGGGTTTAGTATCCAAAAACGTACGCTGACTGCACAAATTTTGGTCAATAATCTCTTGAACCTAGATTACCAAAATTACCTCTTTAGGGCAATGCCTGGCAGAAATTATCAAATACGTATCTCATTTTTTTAATTCAATAAATATATCATAATGAAACAAACAAACCGTACAATCACAAAAACCGCGTACCTAAGCAATTGGAGATTTGTCCAAAAGCTATTAATGTATCTAGCAATTGCAAGTATTTTTACATTCAGTGCTTGTAATAATGATGATGACAGCCCAGCCCCCGTGCCCGAAGCTGATGTAATCGTCATCAACGAAGGCAACTTTCAGAGTGCTGATGGTACAATAAGCAACTTTAATACTGCAAACAGTGCAGTAACTCTGAGTGTGTTTGCAAGCACCAATGGCTTCCCAATCGCGGCCACTATTCAGCAAGTGATAGAGTACAACGGGAATTATTATGCCATCACCAATGCTGCCGACAAGGTGGAGGTATTTCGCAAAAATGACTTCCAATCTGTGGCCACTATCCGCCCAGGCTTTGGTGCAGCTTATACCTTTGCCTCGCCTTTTGGCTTTGCTGCCGTGGGCGACAAAGGCTACCTAGGCAATTGGGGAACACTCAATTTTACTACTTTCGAGTGGGAAGGGTCTTTTATTGCTAAAATTGATTTGAGTAACTTCACCATAGGTGATAAAATAGACCTTGCCGAACAGCCTCAACATTTATTGGCAATCGGCAACAAAATTTACATCAGTTTGGTTAGTAGCAATCAAATTGCAGTGTTAAATACTGAAAATGACCAATTTGAAACACCCATTGAAGTAGCTGATGGTCCTGATAAAATGGTATTAGACCGAAACGGAAAACTTTGGGTCATCTGCACGAGTGGAAATCTAGTGCGCATTGACCCTGCAACCAATACTGTGGAAGCAACCATTTCTGGTGTGCAAAGCAGTGGCTTTAATGAAAAAATGGTCATCAATGGTGTGGGTGATGCTTTGTATTATTTATCTTCTACGGGTTTTAATCCTTCTACTGGAGCGGTTTACCAATTCTCTATCACGGATACACAAGCCCCTACTACGGCACTCATCACAGGGCAGAACTTCTATGGCATAGGCATAGATCCTGATACTGATGAGATTTATGTAACTAACTCGAATGCTTTTCAAGGGAACGGTACAGTAACACGCTATCAAAGCGATGGTACTGCAATAGATACTTTCGGTGCAGGCAGAGGGCCAAGTGGATTTTTATTTAGATAAAATGTCAGCGATTGGGTTGCTTGGAGCAATTCAATTACTCTTCATAGGGAGGTGGTCGCTCAGAGCGACCACCTCCTTAAAATGTGGAACTTAAAAAAATAGTATTGGGAGAATACCTAAGATTGAGTCCATTGGAAAATCTCAATCTTTCTCTTTGTAAATTTTTGAATAGCTTATGGAATCATTTAAGCACGAGGCAAAGGCTTGCCCAAGATGTGAAACAATATTTGAATGTAAGGTAGGTGATGTGGCAAACTGCCAATGTGCAGAAGTGCCATTAAACTATGACACTAAGAATTTTCTGACCAAAACGCAGTATGATTGCTTATGCAAAAGCTGTCTTGCAGAGCTAAAAACTATGGTCAATAAAGCGGAAGCGAGCGATTTTCCCAGAGATGGTAAAGACTTGGTGGAGGGCTTGCACTACTACAAAGAAAAAGGAATGTGGGTATTTACAGAGTTTTATCATTTGCAGCGTGGCTATTGCTGTAAAAATGGCTGCCGGCATTGCGCCTATGGTTTTAAGAAGAAGGTAGCTGCTTGAGAGGAGGTATTTTGTAATGCCCGTACGTTGCTGTTTTATTTTCTCCGCTTGATTTTGTATCAAACGCTTCAATTTACTCGCGTTCTCTATCTGCTGCTCCTACAAAGCGATTGCTTAGCTTATCTTAGCGGATTCTCTACGCAAGTAAAGTATAGCTTTACGTTGCTCAGTATTTTAGTAAGCATCTCAACATGTTGTTTTTTCATAGATAAAGCTTGTGCTTACACCTACAAGCTTTAAGAAAAGCCAAGTTGCAACAGTTTGAGATGCGCCCTTACTAGCCCAACAAATCACAAATATTCAATAATTCTTTTTGATGCGTTTTGATATACTCTTTGGCTATTTTTATAAGTGCATCAATGTTTTGAGGATTATCCATCTCGCCCAATGCTTCGGGAATGTTCAGTTCTATGCGCTGGTAGCGAGGCGTGCCGTCAGTGTAGTGAGGCAAGAGGTGCTGCATAGTGTAGTGAGTACTTTCAGAAACACTTTGCATAAAAATATCTGAGATGAGCGGTTTTATCCATTGGAGCGTTCCCCATTGTTGAGCATCTTTCCCTGAGATGGTCTTTTGGATATGTCCCGTGCCGAGAGAGAGCATATAAAAAGGAAAATCGCTATCGCTAGGAGCTACATGGGGCTCAAACAATTTTTCACCACTTGTCTTATTTTTAAAGATTTCCTTTCCTTCGCTATAAGCCAATATTGCTGGGTTGTTGGCAAGTACTCCACCATCGATGAGTGCTAGGTCGTCATTTTCTTTAAATGTAGTAAAAATCGGCTCAAAATAAGTAGGGGCGGCCGAGGTAGCACGGGCAGCTTCTCTGAGGAAGTAGTTTTCTTCTTCTTTTTGTCGGGCTACCCTTGAGGTGAAATAAAAAGGTCGATTGCTCGTAAGGTCGTGGCTGGTGATAAAGACATCTGTCTTACAGTCTTTGAGGCGTTTATCTCCAAAGTATTTTGCCAACACGCCTTCAATTCCATCAGAGGTATAGGGCTTTTGGATAAGGTCTTTGAGGCTAGTTTTAGAGAGTAGCTTTGTCCATAAGTTGCTGGGGCGTTTGCCAAAAATAGTGTCTCCATTTTGTTTGTAAAGCTCCAGCATTTCTTCGGCCGAAAAAGGTTCGCAGGTTTCGGAGTTTTCGGTGGCAAGCCCTAGGCTGATGATACCTCCTGTGGAAGTGCCAGCTATCAGGTCAAAAGTGCTAGCCAGTGAACCCCCAATTTGCGACTCAATGAAAGCTAAAATGGCACAGGGAATCACACCACGTATTCCGCCACCATCAATAGACAGGATTTTTAATTTGGGTTTTTGCATACTTATTTTATATTTAGTTTGTGATACTTAGCAAATTTCTACATTTTTGTAATGAGAGTGTCTTACAAAAAGGTTACTTCGTTTTAGATAAAAACACCCATAAGCACCTTTCTGGTTTGTTGCCTCTTTTTTGGAGCTAGAAATATCTACTGGCAGTGTTGCTCTATCAGTGCTGTACTTTCTGCAATGCCTAGTTCCTTTGCTTTTTTCCAATCTTCACAAGCTCTTTTGAGGTTGTTGTCTCCTCCGGCATTTTGGAAAGTCAAACCTCTAAAATAATAAGCTTCGGCATCTTCGGCGTCGATTTCAATTACTTTTGTAAAATCTTTGAGTGCATCATCAAATCGCTTCACTACAAACCAGTATTTACCTCTATTGAAGAAAGCGTTGATGTTGTCTGGGTCTATTTCAAGTACCTTAGAGCAATCGTCTATTGCGCCTTGGTAATTTTTGATTTGATAGCTCATAGCACTTCGGGCAAAGTAGGCCTCTATGTTGGTAGGCTCTAGCACGAGTAATACTGAATAATCTTGGTAGGCTTTTCTATACTCGCCCATACTTCCATAGACTTCTGCACGCCCTTTGTAGGCTTCAGCATCTTTGGAGTCAAGTGCCAAGATACGGTCATAATCTTCTAGGGCATCAAAGCTACGCTCAGAGATTTGCTTGATGGCAGCTCTGAGTCGATAATACTCTTTATCTGTGGAGTCAAGTGCAATGGCTTTGCCAAGGTCATTGAGGGCACTTGAAAAGAATTTAAGATTTGCCTTGGCACGCCCTCTTTCTACATATGCCGCTGCATAATCTTCTTTTTGTGCGATGGCTTGGTCAAAACTGGCTATTGCAGCCGAGAACGCTCCTTGCTCAAAAAGGGATTTACCTTCTTCAAAAAATGTTTCAGCCGTCTGGCTTTGTGCTTCTGTTGTAAAAAAAAGAAAAGCACATAAAATTAGTAGCTTTACAAATAAAATAAAAAAATACTTCATGTTCATTGTTTTAAATGAGTGATTTTTGGTGTTGGCTTAATTTATCTTTTTCTGAATGCTCTTTTGAGCAATTATTGCTTTCTAACATTGCATCTTTTGTGAGCAAAAATAGTAAAACTTAGCCAATTATGAGGATTTATCCTTGCTGCTACTCACTTAAGAATTTCTGCATCAACGAGAACAGCTTCTTAGTAAGGCTTTGGTGGTGGTCTTCTAGGTTTGCTTCGCTTGCACTGCCCAGTGTCTTATCATTTTCCATTTGTTTTCTTGCAATCATTTCGCTAAGTGGCTGCATTACCTCAGGGCGTTTGTTCAGAATAGGTTGTATGATTTCTTTAGAAATACGGCAAAGGAGTACCTCAGTATTGGCTTTTACGGTTGCACCTCTGGGCTCTCCTGTGAGCAGTGCGGTTTCACCAAAAAGTTGATTTTTTTTGAGACTTGCCACTTTAAAACCTAGTTCTCTCTCTTCTAAGAGAATATTTTGTGTATTGAGTGCTTCAAATTTTTCAGGTAAAAGTACAAATACTTCTAGTTCTCCTTCAGATACAATATAAAGCGAGGCGTCGGTTTCGCCTTGTATCACAATGCGTTCTCCTGCGCCATACCTTCTCCACTCTGCACCTTTGGCAAGTGTACTTTTTTCTTCTTGGCTGAGTGGTTGAAAAATCTCTACGTTTTTAAAAATCTTCCCTGCGGCGGCTGTTGCATCTTTAAGTATCTCCTCAGAGGGAATGGGGTGAATTTTCTCACGGCGCATCATATACCAGACGATGGAAAGCAAAGACCCTCGTACAATTTCTATGCGCTCCTCTTCTGTCCAGATTTCCAACTGATACAGTGCGCGGTATTCTGTGAGTTCCAATACTGTAATCCGTGGTGCTTGGCTTAGGTAGCCCGTATCCCATGCAGCTTTTGTGAGGAGCTGAATTACTTTGCTGGGCGATACATTTTCTATCACGGTAACGGTTACATCAAAGTAGCGGTGGTTTTTAGGGCGTGTATGGTTGTAGTAAATGTTGTTTACCAAGATATTGTTAGGAATACTTAGCTGCCCTTCGTAGCGTGTGGTGAGACGAATAGATTTCCAACCGATTTCTTCTACCCAGCCCTGATAACCATTGAGTTCTATGAAATCTCCTTTTTTGACTCGCTTGGTGATGTTAAGCGAGAGTGCCGTAAAAGCCTGTTTGATAGGCTCTTGTGCCAAAAAAGCGGCTACTGCACCCGAAGTACCCACCGTAGCCAAGAAAGTATTGAGAGAGTTAGGGGCAATAATCTGGATAATAATGGCAATCGCAATAAGATAAATCAGTACCGAAGTAACTTGCCTGATAAGTGCAGGCACTACTGGCTCGCCTTCCTCATCTACCAAAGTGCCATTCCAGAGAAAGAAACTAATTAGAATATTGATGAAATAAGCCAAGATTAAAATGGGGAGTACACCCAAGCTACTGGCAAGGTGATTCTTGATATTTACTTCCTTAACTGGAAACTCCTTGTTATCTTTATTAAGTTTTTCAATGATTTCTTTGTTTACATCACTCTTGATAAGGTTGTAAGAAGATACTTTGATAACTCCAGCTTTAATTTTTCTTTTTTCACCATTTTCATCGTTAATTTCAAAATTGTAAATTGCCGTAGCAACTATCCCCTTATCTGTAACTACCTCCCAGACGCCTTTCTCTTCAAATATATTAAACCACTGCTCCTGAAGATAATTGGCTATCAAGAATACAGACAAGACACTCATAATAAACACAATATTTTTGGCGCGGGCTGGGAGCTTTAATCTTGTGGTAATTAACCTTACAACAAGTAAAATTAAGCATAAAATAGTATAAAACCCTAAAAAAATAACAAGATAAGCAATGTTCATTTCTATAATAGTTGAGGGTTAATCAGTTTTTCAATTTGTTTTGTGTGCAAGATTTTTAATTTAACAAAAACAAATTTATTCATAATAATCTTGTAAAATTGGGTTAAATTTGAGAAAAAAACGAAAATAGGCTTTTATTTTTTTATCTTTTTTGATTTTTCAACACTTGATGGCAAGTTAAATGCCCTCATCTCAAAACACACTTATGGAAAACTTTGCACAAGATAGCTCAATTATTGCTAAACTCCGTGAGTTAGAAGAAAAATACGAACTCACGGGGCAAGACCTCCTCTCTAGCTTAGAAGGACTTAAACACGCCAACTACCTCAAATACTGGGAGTATATCCACTTGGATACACTTCTTAGCCTACAAAAGCCACGAACTGATTTTCCTGATGAGCGTATTTTTATTGTTTATCACCAAATAACAGAACTGTATTTTAGGTTAATTCTCTGGGAAATAGAACAAATTGCAGAACATACTCCCCCCAACAGTCAATTTTTCTTAGAAAGGCTGAGGCGCATCAATCGCTATGTGCAGCACCTTGTCAGCTCATTTGACATCATGGTAGAAGGTATGGAAATAGCGCAATTCAGGCAATTCAGAACGGCACTGCTGCCTGCAAGTGGCTTCCAATCGGCACAGTTTAGAATGGTAGAGATTTGTGCTACTGATTTTTACAATCTCTTGGAGCGTTCATTCCAAAATGACCTCACCGCTAAGGCAGGTATTGAAGAAATCTTTTCTTACGTGTATTGGCTCAGAGGTGCCACCGATGAGAAAACAGGCAAAGAAACCATTACTTCACAGCATTTTCAAGCGCGTTATAAAGAAGAATTTATTGAATTAGCCAAAAAATACCAATCCAAAAATGTCTGGCGTACTTATCTTAAGATACCCGCCGACCACAACAAAGACAAAATAAGGGCTGAAATGCGCAGACTAGACCAACTGCTCAACATAGACTGGCGACTTTCGCACTTTCGCTCGGCAGTGCGCTACCTCAAAAGTGAAGGCGAAGATTTAGAAGCTACTGGAGGCACAAATTGGCAAAAATATTTACCACCACGTTTTCAAAAAACTATTTTTTTCCCTTTGCTTTGGTCCGAAGAAGAAAAAGCCAAATGGGGCAAGGCGTGGGTAGAATCTCAACTAAGCCGTACATAAAAATTTAAGTATTGACCCATTGGAGCAAGAAAAAAACGTAATCTACTAGCCAAAATTGTTGTTCAGCTCAGGTTCAAGGCAAGTTAATAAGGCACTTACACTATCTTAGTAAGATGTGAGTTATAAGTTGTGAAATCTGAGCTTTTAATACATTCATTATCAATAACTTAGGCAATAAAAATGTAAAAGTTATTTTTTACTCTTTACTTATTGATGTATGCAAGTAGATTTTCTCGCGAGCCGACCTTTAAGCAACAAAACAAAAAGCAATAAAAAAATAAAAAATAAAAGAAAGCTAAACAATTTTTTATGACTATTTGTATTGTATTTGAAAGTTAGTTTTACTATTAATTGATGGGCAATAACCTTTAATCATATATAGTTTCAATTTTCTTCAAATAGCAGGTAATAGTTAAAAAGGCATCTTAGGCTCTAAGGTGCTTTTTTTGTGTATTGAGCTATGTGTGCTAGAAAACCTAACGCAGGAGTCTTTACAAAATAGTGATATTTAACCCAATAGCTCTAAGCGCGCTATCCATCTTCTATGCTACTTATTAATCACTACCACGAGCATAAAATATTCATTATTGGTATCATAGGGTAGAAATTGATAAGCCAGTTTCTGTTCTGACTTGCGTGCCATTTCTATAAATCCTAGCCCTGCGCTGTTTTTATCTCTGTCGGGGTCTTCATTTTTCAGATTACCTTTAATCACTTCTTTATAAGCTTGCTGTATGCCATACCAATCAAGCGCATTGAGGTAATCTAGTCTAGCACGGATTCGTTGTACTTGTTCTTTTTTGACCAAATTACCAGAGCCAATTTGATATTTATCGTCTTGTCGGTCTAGGATAAAAGTAGGGTGGCTTTCTTCAGTGCTGGCATCAGGGCTAGAGTACCTCACAATGTTTTGGAGCGTTTCGGTTACGACATTAAACGCCTTACGGGTTACTTTGAGTTTTTCGCCAAACTGGTCCATCTTTTCTTCTAAATCTCTAAGCAATTCTAAGATGACTTTCTGCGAAAGCGGGGCATGGTGTTCTGTAATAGCATTTTGAACACCCATGATTTCTTTTAATTTATGATGATAATTTTGTGGCATAAGCTTCATTCAGGGTTTTGGCGTATAATTAGTCAAGTATGTATTTGGGCATCAAAATACAGAAAATATATTAAGAATTATCAAATAACTGTAAATATTATCTATTAATCGGAGATATGCCCTTGCTACAAGGTCATCTTCTTTTATAAATGATTGCTTGTCAAGCAATTGTATTGCTCTTGAATCGAGTAAATAATTTTTGTAATCTAAGTATTCAAAAACCCTCATATTTTACGCTCAAACAGCCAAGGAAGATTATCAAACAAATCTATTTTACTTACAAAACACCACAGAGTAAGTAACAACACAATAAAGTAAGGGGGTTTTTGTAGCTTCTCTCTGAAAACTCAATACCTCACCAACGCAAGCCTTGTAAAAGGCTCGCCCTCGTGTATGAGGAGCAGCCCGTTTTCATTGACATTGATGTAAAAACAATGTCAAGAAAAACGGGGACGCCCCTGCGGCGGGTTGTCTTTGAGGTACTTTTAGATTTTTAGTACGAAAAAGAAAATATCAAGCAGAGTACATAAAACAACATACTTTTTTGTTTGATAAAAATGAGATTTTTTTGCTTGGGTGGTTGAAAATCCATACTAACAAATTATATTTGCCCAAATATAAGATAATTCGCAAAGGCGAAGATTTGTAAAGCAAGCAAATATAACAATATGGCAAATATTGGTAAAATTACCCAAGTTATCGGTCCAGTAGTGGACGTAAGTTTTTCAGAAGAAGGTACTTTCCTTCCTCAAATATACAATGCACTAGAAGTAACTCGCCCCGATGGGCAAGTAGTAGTGCTAGAATGTCAGCAACACCTTGGCGAAGACCGTGTGCGCACCATTGCCATGGACAGTACCGAGGGACTCTACAGAGGCATGGAAGTAACCGACAAAGAGCAGCCCATCACTGTGCCTACTAGCGAGGAAATCCGTGGGCGACTTTTCAATGTGGTTGGTGAACCCATTGATGGCATTGGTGCTATTGTATCAAAAGACCGTGCTTCTATTCATAAAAACGCACCTAAATTTGATGAACTAACTACTTCTGCCGAGGTACTCTATACAGGTATCAAAGTAATTGACCTGATAGAGCCTTATGCAAAAGGAGGTAAAATTGGATTGTTTGGAGGGGCAGGCGTAGGCAAGACGGTTCTTATCCAAGAGCTTATCAATAATGTAGCGATGGCTTATTCTGGACTATCCGTATTTGCAGGCGTGGGAGAGCGTACACGTGAGGGCAATGACCTTTTGCGTGAAATGATTGAAGCAAACGTAATCCGATATGGCGAAGATTTTAAGCATAGCATGGAAGAAGGTGGCTGGGATTTGAGCAAAGTAGATATGGAAGCTCTAAAAGGCTCACAAGCTACCTTAGTATTTGGACAAATGAACGAGCCTCCAGGCGCACGCGCACGTGTAGCACTTTCAGGGCTTTCTGTAGCTGAGTACTTCCGTGATGGCGATGGCGAAGGCAAAGGACGTGATATCCTTTTCTTTGTTGATAATATTTTTAGATTTACACAAGCAGGTTCTGAAGTATCTGCCCTCTTGGGGCGTATGCCTTCGGCAGTAGGATATCAGCCTACATTGGCTACCGAAATGGGAGCAATGCAAGAGCGAATCACCTCTACCAAGCGCGGCTCTATCACCTCAGTACAAGCAGTATATGTGCCTGCTGATGACTTGACCGACCCCGCTCCTGCTACTACTTTCTCTCACTTAGACGCTACTACGGTACTTTCACGTAAACTGGCAGCCCTCGGGATTTACCCTGCCATTGACCCACTTGACTCTACCTCGCGTATCCTTACCCGTGATATTGTGGGAGATGAACACTACGATACAGCACAAGCCGTGATGCAAACTCTGCAGCGATACAACGAACTGCAAGACATCATTGCTATTTTGGGGCTTGATGAACTCTCCGAAGATGACAAGAAAACAGTAGAAAGAGCGCGCCGTATTCAACGATTCTTATCGCAGCCTTTTTTCGTTGCAGAGCAGTTTACAGGGTTAAAAGGTGTATTGGTAGATATTAAAGATACCATTAAAGGATTCCGAATGTTGCTCGAAGATGATAGCTTGCTCAAATACCCGATAGGGGCATTTAACTTGGTGGGAACAATAGAAGATGCCATCGAGAAGGGTGAGAAAATGCTCAAAGAGGCCGCTGAAAAGCAATAAAATAAGTTTTTAGCTTGCTAAAATAAAAAAACACAAAGCCCAAACCCTACAGCAGGGCTTTGTATAGCTCTAAAATAAAGGTATTGATGCCTTTAAAAGCAACTATTTTAGCCCAAAATATTATGAATTATGTTTGTAAAAGTAATCACACCTGATGAGGAAATCTTTGAAGGCGAAATAACACAAGCCAAGTTTCCAGGTACAAATGGAGAGTTTGAAGTGTTGAACAACCACGCCGCCCTTATCAGTACATTGGGCAAGGGCAGAATGATGCTCAATACCCAAAACGAAGGACAAAAAGAATATACCATAGAAGGCGGAGTGGTAGAAATTTTAGACAATAATATTAACGTATTGGTAGAAACCATACTCAAAGGCGAGTAAATTCCTTTTGATAAAAATAAACAACATGTTTTACTAGGCTTGCAATGAAGCAAATTTCTCTTTTCAAAACTTAAAAGAGGCAAAGCCCCAAAGGTCTTGCCTCTTTTTTATTGCCTTATCAGAAAAAAAATGATATATTTGCCAAACTTACCCTTGTGTAGGCAATAAATACAAATATAATGAAAATAATTGTTCACCTTCTGTTGTATGTATGGCTTTTGAGCCCAGCTTTGCTTAGTGCGCAAGGAGCGGCTTTTGTAGGAAGGTTTGAACACCAAACCGAAGTGCCTTATGCCTATCCTAATTATTTTGAAAACCAGACTTGGGTAAACCAACTCATGAACAAGACCAAAGAAGCACTTCGCTTGCGCTACAACATCACTCAGCTAGACTATAAGCGCAGAAGTACGGTCAATTTCGTACCAGGATTCAGACTACCAGGCGATATGAAGGCGTTTGCTGGCACAGGATATGACTTGCTCATCAGCATAGTGAGTAGGCTAGAAACAGGACTCGACAATCAAAAAATGAAGGAAGAAGAAGGTACTTTACTCCTATTTGTAGAGATTTGGCGACCCAACGAACGACGTATCTTCAAACAACGAGCAAAAGCAAGATTTGTGGTTATGCCACAAAAAAACGAATTGGCAGAGATAATGATAAGTGAAGAAGATTTCCTCAAAATGTATGAAGATTGCTTACAAGCCGCCCTCCAAATAAAAGCAAAACCTGCCCCTTACGTATTTCAACAGCCTGATCCTGTGGCATTTACAGAGTTTATTGCCAATGCCGAGCTAGTACCCCTGCAGCAAAAAGAGCGTACCACTTTTCAATTCAATCAAAACCCCGAGGCACTACTCAAAATGGATATGCAAGCCCCCTATCAGCAAGAAAAAATATTTGGGCGTGAAGCACTACTCCAAAATCCTTTTGAAGATGAGGCAATCAAACTAAGTGCAGCCCTACATACCAACCAAACTTTCAGCATACAGTCGCAAGCCTACCAAGGTGATACACAGATAGGTAACTTTTTTATGATAGAAAAACCCGAACAGCGAGAACTCACAGGCTATTTTGGAGAAACTCCCGTAAAACTAAGCAGAGGCTTTCTCTCTGGCATTGTAAAAGTAGAGATAGAATCAAAATTAGTAGCTATCTTGATGCCTACAAGCAATGCCGCAAGTAATAAAACAATACAACTCAACCTTTATTTCTTGCCAAAACTTACCAATGCCCTCAAAGCCAAAGTTGGCACACTCTTGCTTTTAGAAATCCTCAGCGAATCTGTACTCAGGTACTACCGATTAGAAACTGGCTCCAAAGGCTAAATGAATCATAAATAAACTGATAATAGAGAGAATAAATAATTCATTATTAGGCATTTAAAAAATTAATAATTAACAACTGATAATTAATAACTACTTAGGCTTTTTTTAGAAATTTGCAAACCAAAACTTAAAAACGATCATCATGAAATATTCAATTGATAAACAAGAAAAATATATTGTTCTCAAACTAGATGAGGCAAAACTTGATGCCACACTCTCCCCTGAGCTAAAATCTACTTTTGTAGCAATGAATGCAGAAGGAGTAAAAAACATGATTATTAACCTTTCTGAGGTAAAATATGTGGACTCCTCAGGCTTATCTGCCATTCTGATTGCCAACCGCCTTTGCAATGAACAAAACGGTACGCTTGTCTTGATTGGCGTTACAGAACACGTCTTAAAGTTGATAAAAATCTCCCAACTAGAAAAAGTACTCAACATCTTGCCCACCGAAGAAGAAGCCATTGACCTTGTATTAATGAACGAAGTAGAGCAAGACCTCAAAGAAGAAGACGACACAGCAGAAGAGGAGTAAAAACTGCGCAAAACATACAAAGCTCAAGAAAAGGGAAATAAAATTAGGTAGTGTTATATTTGTAAGGTTATTAGATTGGTCATTTTCCATAGCGAAGGGTTTACAAACTCTTCGCTATGGAAAATGCAGCATTACATTTGGAACACTACCTAAAATTGTTTCAAAACCCAATAGATTGATTAAATCGCCCTTAATCTTAATATTGCAATAGTTAGTGCTTTACACTTTTTATTTTTTTGAAGCTACTCTCTGTCACTGTGATAAGATTTACAAGAAATTCCAAACTTAAATTGTGTTCCTTAGTTTAGTATTCATCTCAAAGATTAAGAAAACATCTATCAAAAAATATACAAATGTTAATAGAACCCGAAAAACTACTCAAAGATATCCATTCACCCGCCGATTTGAGGCGTTTGAGTCCTTCACAACTTTTTCAGGTATGCCAAGAATTACGACAATACATCATTGATGTAGTATCTATCCACGGAGGACACTTCGGGGCAAGTCTTGGTGTGGTAGAACTCACCGTAGCCCTTCACTATGTAATGAACACCCCCGACGACCAACTTGTCTGGGACGTAGGACACCAGGCCTACGGGCATAAAATTTTGACAGAAAGACGTGATCAGTTTCATACCAACAGAAAGTATGGAGGACTTTCGGGTTTTCCAAAACGAAAAGAAAGCCCTTATGATGCCTTCGGTGTAGGACACTCTTCTACTTCTATTTCGGCAGCCCTTGGAATGGCACTTGCCTCCAAAGAAAAAGGAGAAGAAAGACAACACATTGCAGTAATAGGCGATGGTGCTATGACAGGAGGGCTGGCTTTTGAAGGAATGAACCACGCAGGCGTATCCGATACCAATTTGCTCATCATCTTGAACGACAACTGTATGTCGATAGACCCCAATGTAGGGGCTTTGAAAGATTATCTTACTGACATTACCACTTCCAAAACCTACAACAGATTCAGAGATGAAGTCTGGAAAATATTAGGCAAATTCAATCGATTTGGTGGTTTTCAGAAGATTGCCTCTAAGGTAGAAGGAGCCATAAAGGGGTCTATTTTGAAGCAAAGTAATTTGTTTGAATCGCTCAACTTACGCTATTTTGGTCCTGTGGACGGACACGACATCAATCATTTGGTAAGTGTATTGAATGACCTCAAAGACATTCCTGGACCTAAACTTTTGCATTGTGTTACGGTAAAGGGCAAAGGCTATGCCCTTGCAGAACAAGACCAAACCAAATGGCACGCACCAGGCTTGTTTGATAAAATAACAGGTGAAATTTACAAAAAAGTACCTGAAAAGCCACAACCACTCAAATACCAAGAGGTTTTTGGGCATACCATTCTGGAGCTGGCAAAAGAAAATCCGAAAATTATGGGGGTTACGCCCGCCATGCCTTCAGGCTCTTCACTCAATATTATGATGAAAGAGATGCCCCAACGCGCCATCGATGTAGGCATAGCCGAACAGCACGCCGTAACCGTCTCGGCTGGGCTTGCTACCCAAGGAATGACCGTATTCTGTAATATTTACTCTACTTTTATGCAGCGTGGCTACGACCAAGTAGTGCATGACGTATGTATCCAAGAATTGCCCGTTATTTTCTGCCTAGACAGAGCGGGCTTTGCTGGGGCAGACGGGTCTACACACCATGGAGCTTATGATATAGCCTACATGCGTGTCATTCCGAATATGATTGTATTTGCTCCTATGAACGAGCAAGAGTTGAGAAACATCATGTTTACAGCCTCCCTCGATGAGTTCAAAACACGCAAAAAGGCCATGACCATCAGATATCCACGTGGTCAGGGAGTAATGCCCAACTGGAGATTGCCTTTTGAGAAAATAGAAATCGGTACAGGGCGAAAATTGCAAGAGGGCAAAGAAGTCGCTATCCTTAGCCTAGGGCATACAGGTAATCTTGTGAGCACAGCAATAGAACAATTAAATGAAAAAGGAATCAAACCCGCACACTACGACATGCGCTTCGTAAAACCGCTTGATGAAGAACTGCTACACGACATTTTCAAGCATTTTAACAAAGTAATTACCGTAGAAGATAGTTGCCTTATGGGTGGATTTGGCTCAGCAATCTTAGAATTTATGGCAGAACATGGCTACACCGCACAAGTCAAACGCTTAGGTATGGATGATATAATTTATGAGCATGGCTCACAGATGGAACTCTACCGCGAAGCTGGCTACGCACCTGAAAACATTGCCGAAGCCGTGGAAGTAATGATGGAAAAAGCAACAAAGGGGGAACTCTTGTAACGCAAAGCTCCAGCTTCGCCAAACACGAATAGCCCCCTAAGCCCCGAAGGGAGAATCTCTGTAGCGCGAAGCTCCAGCTTCGCCAAACACGAACAGCCCCCCAAGCCCCGAAGCAGGGTTGTTAGGTTCTATAAGATTGTTTATTTTTGCATTTTAGGTTCGGT
>CAYZQI010000036.1:0-34086 GCA_964480455.1 uncultured Cytophagaceae bacterium | reverse complement strand
TAAATGACTGAGATTTTAATCGGTTAGGGAAACGTAAATGATAATTTTGGTTATTTCAACTCATAAGCTGCTGATAATGATAATTTTAGAGAATCACATTTCACAACTCATAACTTACACTTTCCTTAATTGTGTAAATATTTCAAGCAATCTATCATTCGTTTTGTGTTTTACAATAACAATTCGTTGTTTTTATGCCATTGAAGTAAAAAAAACAGTCAAATTAAATTATTTCAAGAAAAAATATAATTTATTTACTTAAATATAAGATTCTTTGACCTGAGTAAAATTATCTGAGCAGTCATACAGAGTTTTTTTCAAAGAGATAAGACTGGGGTTTGTGAAGATAACTGCTAAAAAACTTATACTAACCAAGTTATAAAACTACCAAGCATTTGCACATTGGTATATTTTAATACTCAGTGAGATTAACAATGTATTATGTTTGGGCTTTCTGCTTATTTTTCTCTTAGAGCATACAGAATCAATGATTCAATAAATTATCAGTTGCTCACCTGACAAAAGTCATATTAATCTTTGATGATGAGTTCTACCTTAGTGTTTGTAAAACGGATACACCTTTTAAAATTACTTTCATTAAGCAAACAATATCAAATCAAAATATTATGCAATCCATAGAAGAAATCATAGATACCGAAGAATACCGCGACAGCATAGGTACAGTAGATCACTCAGGCAAAAGAGTTTGGATTTATCCCAAAAAACCTAAGGGTTGGTTTCATAACAAACGTTTGATAGTAGCGACCATCTTGCTCACTGTGTTCTTTACTACTCCTTTTATTTGGGTAAGAGGCAATCCGCTGTTCCTTTTTAATATTTTTGAGCGAAAATTTATCTTATTTGGTAATGTGTTTATGCCACAAGATTTTCACTTGGTAGCACTTTCAGCCATTACTTTTTTTGTGTTCATTATACTTTTTACGGTAGTATTTGGGCGAATTTGGTGTGGCTGGGCTTGTCCTCAAACAATTTTTATGGAATCGGTCTTTCGTAAAATAGAATACTGGATAGAAGGAGATGCTAACCAGCAGCGCAAACTTAATGCAATGCCTTGGAACAGCGAGAAAATCACTAAAAAAGTCAAAAAACAATCTCTTTTTGTGCTAGTATCGCTCATTATTTCGCATACGGCTATGGCATACCTCATTGGTATAGACCAAGTTGCGGAAATTGTTACGAAGCCTCCCACTGAAAATTTAGCTGGTTTTATTGGTTTGATAGTATTTACGTTCATCTTTTATGGTGTTTTTGCCTATTTTAGAGAGCAGGCTTGTATCGCAGTATGTCCTTATGGCAGGTTGCAGGGCGTATTGTTGGGCAAAGATTCTATGACTGTAGCTTATGATTGGATACGTGGCGAGCCAAGAGGAAAACTCAAAAGAAAAAGTACGGTTCAAGAGGCTAGACCTTTTACATTAGATGATTTAGAAAAGCCCGAGGGCGATTGTATTGATTGTAAACTTTGTGTGCAAGTTTGCCCCACAGGTATAGACATTAGAAATGGCACACAGCTGGAGTGTGTAAACTGTACGGCTTGTATTGATGCTTGTGATGAAGTAATGGATAAAATCCAAAAACCCAAAGGGCTTATTCGGATTGCTTCTCACAATAGCATTGTCAATAAGGTAAAACTGGGTTTTACACCACGCATTATGGCTTATACAGCCGTTCTGATTGCACTATTGGCTGTTGATATTTATTTGATTAGCAACCGTACCGAAGTAGAAACTACTATTTTGCGCGTGCCAGGAGCTTTGTATAATGAATTGCCCAACGGAAATATCAGTAATATTTACAATATTCAAATTGCCAACAAGACCTTCAATGAAATGCCTATTGAGCTAAAGCTCAAAGAAAGTAAAGGTAATCTCAACATTGCAGGCGCAAGCATAAAAGCACTCAAAAACGCCACTACTGAAAGTGCCTTTGTGGTGGATTTGCCCAGAAACGAAATCAAAGGACTCAAAACTAATATTATCATAGAAGTTTGGTCGGGAGATAAATTAATTGAAACAGTACATACCAATTTCTTGGGGCCTACGGTGAAGAACTGATGGCTTGAAGGGCTGAATGGTTGTTTTCTATGGTTAAATGGTTAGCTTGTTGGGCTACGCAGTAAAATAGAGTAACAAGCCAACAAGCTAGCAAGGAAAAAACAAAAATAATTTACACTTTAAATACAGATGAATATGAATTGGGGATATAGAATTACATTGCTTTACTTAGGTTTTGTAGCATTTATGCTCACAATGGTTGTTATGACTTTTCAGTACAAGGTCAATCTCATTGCGCCAGATTACTATAAAAAGGAGATGACTTACCAAGATGAAATCAACAAAATGAACAATTTGGCAGCCCTCGAGCAGGGCGTACAATTTCAATATAAGGATAAAATGCTATGGCTCGAGCTGCCGAGTGGTTTGGCAGAAGGTGAAATAGAATTTTTTAGACCTGCTGACGGAAGAAAAGATTTCAAAATAGCACTTTCTACTGACCAAAACGGCAAACAAGCCATTCCTACCGAAGGACTTGACAATGGACTTTGGAGACTCAAAATAGATTGGAAATCAAACAACAAAAACTTCTACAATGAGCAGCGTATCAAAATTAGTGAAAATGATGTGGAAATTTTAGAAAATAAGATTGTGAGGGATTAAATCCCCCTAAATCCCCCGAGGGGAGACTTTCAGAACTCCTCCCTCGGGGGCTAAAAACCAAAAAAATGCTATACTATTCTGCTTTATTTGTGGGTCTGTTGGGAAGTTTGCACTGCGTAGGAATGTGCGGCCCGATTGCTTTGGCATTGCCACAAGCCAACAAGGGACGCTATGCGCTTTTATATTCTCGTTTGCTTTATAACCTAGGGCGTGTTGTTACTTATGCGGTCTTAGGCTTAGTAGTGGGCTTGCTAGGCAAAGGCTTGATGCTCGCTGGCACGCAGCAAGCCGTTTCTATTGCTTTGGGAGTGATTATCTTATTGGCAATGCTACTTCCTAAGCGAGTTACCTATCAACTAGAACAGTTTTCACCCTTTCGCAAGGCTGTTCAAGCACTTAAAAAATCATTTGGAAAGCTCTTTTTAGGCAAAGGCAGACTTACCTTTCTTTGGCTAGGCTTACTCAATGGATTGCTGCCCTGCGGTTTGGTCTATTTGGCATTGGCAGGGGCGATTGCTACGGGCGAGTATTGGGGTGGTGCTTTGTATATGATTTTGTTTGGTTTGGGGACAGTCCCTATGATGTTGGGCGTATCTTTGGCAGGCAATTTTATCAAGCCTTCTTTGCGCAGTTGGCTGTATCGCAGGTTAGTGCCTGTTTTTACTGTGGTGCTTGCTTTGTTATTTATTTTGAGAGGTTTGAATTTGGGTATTCCTTACATCAGCCCCGAGATACATCAGAGCCACGCCAACGGAGTAGAGATGGAGTGTTGCCATAAGTAAACTCCTCACACAATGCAGCAATGTTAAAATAATTCCATCAAAAACTTGCTGCTATCATAAAAAAATGCTAGTTTCCCTCTGATAAATTAAATTATGAATTATACAAATTAGAGAAAATGAAAACAGATTTACAAACTACCTATCGCCCCGAAGTAGGGCAAGACGTGTTTATTGCCGACAACGCCACTGTAGTAGGGCGTGTAAAAATAGGCGACCAAGCCTCTATCTGGTACAATGCTGTGCTGAGAGGCGATGAAGAAGAAATCATTATTGGCGACCGTACCAATATTCAAGATGCTTGCATATTGCACGCAGACGTAAACGAACCTACCATCATTGGTAAAGAGTGTATTGTGGGGCATGGAGCGATTGTGCATGGCGCTACCATAGGTGACAATACCCTGATAGGAATGCGTGCCACTGTACTCAACAGAGCAAAAGTAGGAAAGTATTGCCTCATAGGAGCGCATGCCTTGGTAACACAAGACATGGAAATCCCTGATTTTTCTGTGGTGATGGGTACACCTGGCAAAATTGTTAAAAAACTTTCAGAGGAACACGCTCAAATGTTCAAAGAAGGGGCTATCACTTATGTAGAACTTGCCAAAGCCTATCTTGCTGGGCAGTTTGAGAAATTATGAAAACAAACAAGCCTCTTAAAGCTAAAAAAAGGGGCTTGCGTTTTATTTTTTCGGCCTGTTTTTTTCTTTTTCTGACAGAAAAAACTATGCGTTCTATGATGCTATGTGGTTTTTTACCTAATTTCTAGCTCCAAAAATAGCACTGCCCACCCTGATAAGGGTGCTACCTTCTTCTACTGCAATCTGATAATCTCCACTCATTCCCATAGAAAGTTCTTCAAATTGCACATTGGAAGTCGTATTTTGCTGACGTATTTTTTCCCAAAAGTTTTTCAATCCTTTAAACTCGGCTCGGATTTTCTGTTCATCATCAGTATTGGTTGCCATACCCATCAAGCCCTTTATCTGTATATGGTTCATAGAAGTAAGTAACTCGGTATCGGTAAGCAACGCTTCAGCTTCGGCATAATCAAAACCCGCCTTAGTTTCTTCATCAGCAATATGGATTTGGAGCAGACAAGCCACTGCTCGCCCTACCTTAGCAGCTTGTTTGTTGATTTCTTGCAATACTTTAAGCCTATCCACGGAGTGAATAAGATGCACAAAAGGCACAATGTATTTTATTTTATTGGTTTGAAGTGTACCTATCAAATGCCACTCAATATCTTTGGGCATTACCTCGTATTTTTCAACCATCTCTTGCACTTTGTTTTCACCAAAACGCTTCCAGCCCACTTCATAGAGTTGCATTAGCATTTCAATAGGTTTGGTTTTGCTTACTGCCACCAATTGTGCTTGCGTACCTGCGAGGTCTCCGAGAAAATAATTTAAGTTGTCTTCTAAATTCATAGATTGCTTTCCATTTAGTATTTTGCTAAAATAAGCACTTAGCTTGTCAATTAGTTTGACTTCTGAAAAATTTTTGTAAGATGAGGTGATAATCAGCCTGTTCATCTTGCCACCAAATAGGTAAAAGTTAAGCCAATTTTCATTTAAAATTACCAAATTATTACGCTTCGTTACCTTAGATTAATAAATTATAATGTTTGATTATTTCTCTTGAAAAAGCCTTTATCTGTTGCTAGCTATGCATATTATTTTATTCATATTTGGCTAAACGCACTGTAAGAATATTTAGAAAGTTTTTATCAATTTTCAAAATTTTCTACTGTATCAAAATTCTGAATTAAATGTATAAAAATATTATTCTTTTTAAATTATAAATTACATTTTAATATTTTACATTAAAAGCCTATGAATTTCTATAACCAAATAATATTATGCCATGCGTTCAATCTGATAGTTTCCGATTCGCTCAAACTTCCAAGAATCACTTTTATAAATACTTAGTAATCAATGTATTAATAAAACGTATTTTAATTCCATAATTCGCTACTTTGGTTCTTTGTCAAGAAGCAAACTTGCGACTTGTTGGAGGCTACACAGAACGGGTGTGAATCAACATACCAAAAATCATAAAAGAACAAGCCCTCACAGCAGCATTCTCAATTCTTTCATCTTAGATTTATTTTAACTTCATTTTCCAGCTCCTTTTCGTTTCTTTCTTTCTATTTTATTCATCATTTGATAAAAATGGCTTAACCAGTAGCAGAATATAAAAGCCTAATTTTGTGTTGTAATCAGTAAAATTCTTTTCATTAAACAACTTAAAAAATGCTGAAATTTACTTTATCTGCAAAAAAATTTGGATTAGCTTTTGGGCTTTTCCTATGCTTTGGCCTGTCCTCCTTTGCCCAAACGGGTGCTGTGAGAGGGGTTATCACCGAAGAAGGGGGCAAAGAACCCCTCATTGGTGCTACTGTACTGATAAAAGGTACAACCATTGGTGCAGCAACTTCTAGTGACGGTTCTTACATCATCACTACTGCCCCAGTTGGAGCGCAAACGCTTGTAGTGTCTTACCTAGGCTTTGATACCTTTGAAGTACCCGTAAACATTGCAGAGGGACAAACGCTCACTCAGAATGCCGAACTAAGCTCGTCTTCTAAGAGCATTGACGAAATTGTCATTACAGGATTGAGAAGAAGCCAGCTTACTTCTATCAACTCAAAAAGAATGGCGAGCAATCAAAAAGATGTACTTTCTACTGATGATTTGGGTCGCTTGCCCGACATCAACGTGGCTGAAGCCACCCAACGCATTGCAGGAGTATCTATTGAAACTGACGCAGGAGAAGGGCGCTTTATCTCTATTCGTGGTATTCAGCCTTCATTGGTAAATGTAAGCATGAATGGTAGTAATCTTGCTTCTTCTTCTGGTGGACGTGAAACACCCCTTAACTTGCTGCCCATTGAGATGATTGGCAGTATTGAAGTCATGAAGACCGTAACGCCCGACATGGAGGCTACCTCTATTGGAGGAAGTGTTAATATCAACACCATTTCTGCTTTTGACCGACTAAAACCACAGTTTTTGGTAGTTTCGGTAGATGGACTTTACACCGACCAGCAGGTGGATTTTGGCGACCAAGGGCTACAATCTCGTTTGGCTATCACAGCAGGAAAGCGTTTTGGGGCAAAAGAGAATTTTGGAGTCGTATTGGCTGCCAATTATTTTGCGCGCAGCTTTGCACAGGTAATCCTTGACCCTGACCGATGGCAAATACTACAAGGTACAGATGCACAAGGTAATCTTACGCCAGGTTATCTTGGTCCTAATGAAATTGAGATTCAGTATGAAGACAATAAGCGTGTACGCTATGGCTTAAACGCTGACCTTGAATATCGACCTACCGACAACTCAAAATATTATTTTCGAGCACTTTATACCCGTGAAGACGAAACCGATTATAACAATGAGTTTGAATTGACCGTGGCAGGTATTAGCGGTCAAACCTTGACCAACCAAACGCCGACTTCTGGTACTTTTAGTCGTGGTTCGGGCGAGTTAGATTTGAGTAGCAATGATTTTATCAATGACCTTTACAGCTTTAATCTGGGTACAGAACAACGCATGGGCAAGTTTTTCTTGACCCTCAATGGAGTCTATTCGCGTGCTGACCAAAACCAATTTGGAATTGATGGTACTTTTGAGAATGATGCCGCTACCAACGATTTGCTGGGTGCTACCTATAATACAGCACCTTTCTTTTTTGATATTATCCCTACTGATTTGGAAACAGCTTCTAACACAAGCATTTATTTTCTACGCAATCTTAATATCCGTGAAAACAACATCGTGCGTGAAGATATGTATGAAGGTTCATTTGACTTGAAATACAACTTCAATCTTACTGACAAAATCCCTGCTTACCTAAAAGTAGGCGGAAGAGTACGCTCCCGTGAAAAGCAAGTCGACCGTTCAAGAAATGAGTACAATGATGACAGCGAAGAAGGTGTACGCGCTTCAGACCGTTATCGTTTAGATGAATTTGATATTGCCCCTCCTGCTGTACCCGTAGGCAATACACAGCCTTACGTATCGGGCGACCCACGCCTTTTCAGAGATTTCTTCGCTAACCCTAGCAACTTGAACAACACGGAGCGCATCTTCTTCCGTCAAGACGATACAGACGATGAAATTTTTGATGAAGATATCAACTACCGTGAAACCGTATCAGCAGGTTATATTATGGGCGTGATTGATACCAAGTTCATACAGATAGTAGGTGGCGTGCGTGTAGAACATACCGAATTAGTTTCTTCTCCTTATGTAGATTCAGGCGAAGGTTTTGAACCACTGGATTTTAAAAATAGCTACACCAATATCTTGCCTAACCTAAATTTGACTTTCAATATCACACCTAGTTTTGTGGCAAGGGCAGCCTGGACCAATACCCTCGGACGAGCGCAATACAGTCAGTTAGCTGGCACTTCTGAGCTGGAAATAAGTGATGACAACGAAGATGGCTCTGTAACGGGTAGCTTTGAAGGGGCAAATGCTGATTTGAAGCCTTACATTTCTCAAAATCTTGACCTCTCGTTAGAGTATTATTTTAAAAGTGGCGGTCTGCTTTCTGGAGGTCTTTTCTACAAAGACATCGATAATCAGATTTTTCAAAATCGCTACACACAAAATAACATTACCTTTGCTGGTCAGTTTTTTGACGAATTGTCTTTCAGCCAATTCGTAAACCTCAACACCGCTACACTTCTAGGTGTAGAAGGAAGCTACGACCAAAGCTTCTCCTTTTTGAAAGGTTTTTGGAGTGGATTCGGGATTACAGCCAATTTTGCTTACATCACCTCTGATGCACAATATCCTAACAGAGAAGATGAGTCATTGCGCCTCCTAAGACAGCCTAAGCTCACTTATAACATTATTCCTTACTTCCAGTACAAAGGCTGGGAAGTACGTGTTGCAGTCACACACCGAGGAGATTTCTTGGTAGCACCTCGTAGCACTGAAAACGGTTTTGTAGAAGATGCCCTAGAGATTAATCCCAGTCTAACAGAAGCAGATTTTGACTTGTACGAAGATTCACGTACGGTGCTAGACATCACCGCTGCCTATACCTTTCCCTCAAGCAAGGTGAAGATATTGGCACAAGCACGTAACCTCAACAACGCCCCTGAGCAGCAGTATTCTGGTTCAAAGAGTCGTTATGACCGCTATCGTGCTTTTGGTGCAGCTTACTTCTTGGGTGTTTCTATTAATTTGTAATGTTTCTATTAATTCATAGCAAGATGATGTTAAAAGTAAAATACATTATTATCCTTATCCACTTTCTAGCATTGACCCCTTGGGTCAATGCACAGAAAGTAAGAGTTTATCAAGAACCTAAATTTGAATCCAATTGGCACTTGCCCACGGTTCACCCCGACCGCATTGTGCTTAACTTTGGTGTCGACCCTGCCCGTGAAGTCAGTGTAACTTGGCGTACTCACCCCGATATTAAGGTGGCTTATGCCGAGATTGCAGTAGCTACCGCAGCACCTAAGTTTTGGCGAAATGCCCAAACGCTTACTGCCAAAACTGAGGTGCTAGATGCCCGCAAGGTTGAAATGGCTGAAGTACTAGCACACTATCATTCTGCTACATTTACAAACCTAGCACCTGCCACCGTATATGCCTATCGTGTAGGTGATGGCGAACGATGGAGTGAGTGGCTACAGTTTAAGACGGCTTCTATTGAAAAAGATGCCCCTTTCTCTTTTTTATATGTAGGTGATGCTCAGAATTTTATCCTTGAACTGTGGTCAAGGCTCATCAGAGAAGGCTTCCGAAAAGCACCCGAGGCAAGTTTTATTGTCCACGCAGGCGACCTCATCAACCGTGCCCACAACGACAAAGAGTGGCACGAGTGGTTTATGGCTGGGGGTTTTATCCATAGTATGTTGCCCTCTTTCTCCACTCCAGGCAACCACGAATACCGTGCCTTGGCAGAGGGAGAAGAAAAAAGCCTCTCCGTACAGTGGCAACCGCAATTTTCGCTACCCATGAACGGCCCTGAGGGCTTAGAAGAAACTGTATATTATACAGATTATCAAAACCTTAGGCTTATCTCGCTAAATAGCAACCGTGACCACGAAAAGCAGGCAGTCTGGCTAGAAAAAGTCTTACAAAATAATCCGCAACGGTGGACTATTATCACTTATCATCATCCCCTATTTTCGGCTTCCTCAGGGCGTGATAATGAAAAACTACGTAACCTTTGGAAACCCATTTTTGATAAATACAAAGTAGATTTAGCATTGCAAGGGCACGACCATACCTACGGGCGTGGGCGTGTTTCTCCAGGTCAAAACTTGGTAGAAGGCGTAAATATGCGCGACCAAACGGGAACCGTCTATGTTGTATCGGTATCGGGCGGAAAAATGTACCAAGCCAAACCCGAAGGCTGGGACGAGTGGGGTGCAGAGCGAGAACGCAAAGGTGAAAATACGCAGCTTTTTCAAGTGATTAATATAAAAGGTGACCGCCTAGTGTTTGAATCTTATACTGCCATTGGTGAACTGTATGATGCTTTTGAGCTTATTAAAGATGGAGATAAGCCCAATAAATTTTTGGAGCGGCGTGTAGAAGCTGTAGCCGAAAAAACACATCAAAACACTATTCCTTACAATGACAGCCTGCCTGCAGACCTTGAGAAGCAATTGCTCACAAAAAACCCAGGTTATGCGCTTAATCGTGTTACGGCACGCAACAGAGATGGGAAAGTAGTGTATGAAGTACGCCTGAAAAATGGAAAAGATACAAAAGATTTGACCTTAGATGAAAGTGGTAAAGTGATTGAAGACTAGTCGCTTTTTCCTTTTAAATACATCTCGCATAAGAACAAAAAAATGAAGTGCTTTTAAAAGCACTTCATTTTTTGTGAGACTCCCTCTGCTCTTAGCGTCTTTACACACCCACAATGGCATACTGTCTCGAGTATCTGGTGCAGGGGTTAATTTTTGGAAGAATTTTACGACTGATGAAGTCAAAGAAGTACTCGAATTCTCAAAAGTGGGAGACCTTAAAAATCTGTTTAAAGCCAATAATTCGTCTTAAAAATGAAAGAACTTTTTTCTGAAATTTGTCTTTGGGTAAATTCTCCGCAGAAGTTATCTGATTTCATAAAGATTTCTACTAATTTTGATTTTTCCACTATTACCATTTTTGTAATGTTTTAAGGTTCTTAACTTAGAATAATTCAAAATCAAAAGTAAGACTTTTTTGTAGCATCAGAAATATTAACCTAACTAATTCATTATTAAATATTAAAAAAAATTCACATTAGTAAAAATGAAAAACTACTTTATACTACTCGGATTTATCCTCTTACTCAATGCCTGTGGCGGCACGGAAAATACCCAAATTGAAGATCAAGACAGCACCAAAACAATCAAAGACAGTAGCGCAACGGCACAAAATACCGAAGTGCTAAAACCCGTCTTTATCACCGATACCACCCAGCACGACACTGATGACCCTGCCATCTGGATACACCCCACAGACCCCAACAAAAGCCTCATCATAGGCACAGACAAAGACGAAGATGGTGCTTTGTATGTCTATGATTTACAAGGTAAAATCTTGAAAGTAGTCAGTAATTTAAAAAGACCCAACAATGTGGACATAGAATACGGCTTAATGCTCAATGGCAAAAAAACAGACATTGCCGTAGCTGCCGAAAGGCTTAGCCACAAATTGCGCATCTTCAGCCTGCCCGATATGGAAGAAATAGACGGGGGAGGCATTGAAATTTTTATAGGCGAAATAGGTAAAGAATTCAGAGATTTGATGGGCATTTCTTTGTATAAAAACCCTTCAACTAATAAAATCTATGCCATCGCAGGTAGAAAAGCAGGGCCTACTGATGGCACTTATCTTTGGCAATACGAACTCACAGATGACGGCAAGGGCAAAGTAAAAGCTGAGCTAGTGCGTAAGTTTGGAAAATACAGTGGAAAAAAAGAAATAGAGGCCATTGCCGTAGATGATGCTTTGGGCTATGTCTATTATTCTGATGAGACAGTGGGTGTGCGTAAATACTACGCCGACCCCGAGAAAGGCAATGAAGAATTGGCATTGTTTGCTACCACAGGTTTTACTGATGACCAAGAAGGCATTTCGATTTATACCATCGAGGACGGCACAGGCTATATTTTGGTATCAGACCAACAAGCCAATCAGTTTCACATCTTCCCCAGAGAGGGCAGTAAGGACAATCCTCACCAACACGATTTGATTAAGATTATCAAAACATCTACCAATGAAAGTGATGGCTCAGAAGTAAGTAATGTAGCTTTCAACGATACTTTCAAAAACGGACTGTTTGTAGCAATGTCAGACAACAAAACCTTTCATTTTTATAAGTGGGAAGACATCGCAGGCAAAGAATTGAAGATTGCGCCCAACGGAAAGTCAAAAGTAGAGTAAGTAACTCTCAATCAATTAATAAGCAATGCTTTTACTTGTACAGGTGAATGTTGGCTAGTCTATATATTATAGGGAAGGAGTCGCTCTAAGCGATTCCTTCCCTATATTCTTGAATACTGTAATAGGCAATTTTAAAAAAGATACTTCTATTGCTCAAGTACATCTACCTCCAGGTATGAAGCTGCATTGCTGGAGTGAAAAACCTTGTGTATTGCTTTGATAAAATCTGAGTCTTCTGCCTTAAAAATATTTTCTACATACTTTTGTGGGTTGCGGTCTATGAGCGGAAACCAAGTGCTGTGTACCTGAATCATAATCTTATGCCCTTTTTTGAAGGTATGCAGCACATCTTGTAGCCTAAAGCCCACCTCTGTCAGTTGGTTAGGTACAAAGGGTTCGGGCTTTTCAAAACTATTTCTAAACCGCCCACGCATAGTCTCACTTCTCACAAGCATCTGGTAGCCAGCTAGTTGTATATGTTTTGGTGTTGATTCATGATTTTTGGTATCATTGGGGGGTACATCAATGAGCTTTACTATCCAATCGGAGTCTGTGCCTGTTACGGCTACTTGTAGCTTTGCTAGTAGTTCGCCGCCTAGTGTAATGTCCTCTTCCAAAACTTCCGACTGAAACACCAACACATCAGGACGTCGCGCATTTTCACGTTGGTCATCAGTCATGTATTTGCGTGGGGTAAACACAATGTCTAGGTTTTCTGCATAAGGCACAGGTTTGTGTGGGTCGCTGATAAATTCAGAAAAACTTTCTGATTGGGTAGGGGCATCAAAAGAAAGTTTCCCCCCTTCGTGGAAGTAAAGTTTTTTGGTCTGCCGCTTGGGAGAGGGGTATTGTTCAAATTTTTTCCACTCTAGCGTGCCTGTATCATAGAGGTAGGCTTCTGGCACATTATTCAAATTACCCTCTTCTTTAAGAAAATAAGTAAAAAAAGGAAACTCTATATCTCTTTGGTACTTGTAAGAGAGGCTATCTCCAAAATAGATATTTCCCACTATTTGCTGAGGGGAATTCCTTGCCCAATCGCCATGACTCCAAGGGCCCATCACGAGGCTGTTGTGCTTTGCCTTGGGGTTATTTTTTTCAATGGTTTTATAAATGTTGAGTGGCCCATAGAGGTCTTCGGCATCAAACCAGCCGCCTACGGTGAGTACAGCATGGTCTATATTGCTTAGGTGTGGCAATAAGTTTCTTTTTTGCCAGAAGCTATCATAATTGGGGTGATTTACGAGGTCTTGCCAGAAAAAATTATCTTTCTTGTAGTATTTATCAGCATTTTTGAGCGAGCCTAGCCCTAGAAAGAAGTCATAGCCATTGCGTATTTCAGGTCTTGGAAAATAGTTGGTGTACCAAGGTTCAGGGGTATTTTCAGTTTTTTGATAACCAAATACAGGTGTAGCAAAGAAATAACTTAGGAAATAAGCTCCATGATGGTGGAAATCATCAAAGAAAAAATCAGCAATCGGAGCTTGAGGAGAAGAGGCCTTCAAAGCTGGGTGATTGCTCACAGTACCCACAGCCGCATAAAATCCAGGGTAAGAGATACCCCATTGCCCTACTTTTCCATTGTTGAATTGTACGTTTTTGATGAGCCACTCAATCGTGTCATAGGTATCAGTGCTTTCATCTATGGCTGTTTTTGAGGGTCTTAGCCCTTTGGGGAGTTGGGGGCGCATATTGTCAAAAGTTCCTTCCGACATGTAGCGTCCTCGCACATCTTGGTAAACAAAAATGTATTTATCTTTTGCCAAAAGCTCAGAAGGACCTAAGCGAGCGGGGTATTTATCTACTCCATAGGGGCGCACACTGTAGCAAGTACGCTGCATTAAAAGAGGATAAGTGGTTTTTTTAGAGGCATCTTTGGGTACATAGACGGCGGTATGTAGTTTTGTGCCATCACGCATTGGGATTTGGTACTCGTATTTTTGATAATTTTCTTCTATAAAGGCAGTTCCCTGACCGAAGAGGGGAAGGCTCATGAGCCAAGAACAAATAATAAAAAAATGTGTTTTTTTAAGCATAAGTTTAACTTTTTTTAAGATAAAATAACTAACTTGTGATAATTGGTAACATTTTGATAGGGAAAAACACTTCAGCATATCAATCAAAGGTTTAATTTTTGCGGATTATACCTCTAATGATGCCAAATTCAACAAACTAACATAAACATCTTTCCAAACTTTACCCACTACTCTTATGGCAAAGAAAAATACCAATCAAAACTCAAAAGTAAAAATACTTTTTGCTTTTATCTTACTCAATTTGTTAATGATTACTTATTTCTATCTTCCTAAAAGTAATCAAGATACCGCCCTCACAAAAAAGGCTGTCAGAAATACTGAAGATGATAAAAAAAAATCAATAAAACAGGAAAAACCCAATGACATTCAAACTTCTGAAAAAGAAGAAACAACGTGCGCCCTCCAAGTCAATATTCACGAAGCATTAGAACGAAAAAAACAGGCTTGGGAAAAACTACTCGCCCAGCACCCCTACAACAATCGCCCCCTAAAAACCCAAGAGGAATGGAAAAAACTCCCCAAACAAGACCGCCCCGACCTTGCCGCCGAGCTTGATTTTTTACTGACTATGAACCCCGCCACAGGGCGAGTACCTTATCAGCAGAAAATCAAAGCAAATGAAAATGCCCAACTCAAACTCATGCAAAAAGCACCTATCAACAATGTAAACTGGATAGAACGAGGCCCCAACAACGTAGCTGGACGCACCCGCGCCCTCACTTTTGACCCTAACGACCCCACAGCAAGCAAAGTATGGGCGGGCGGTGTAGGCGGTGGGCTTTGGTACACCAATGACCTCTTTGCTGCCTCACCCAATTGGATACACGTGGACGGCTTCTGGGACAATATCGCTGTAAACTGTATTGCGTTTAACCCTGCTAACACCCAAGAAATCTATGTGGGTACAGGCGAGGGCTGGTTTAATTCAGACGCACAGAAAGGAGGAGGAATGTGGAAAAGCTCAGATGGAGGCACTACTTGGAATCGATTGCCTAGCACCGACCCTGGGGCTTTTGACAGTAGCAGCAATTGGCAGTATATCAATAAAATTGTCATCAAAAATGATGGGACTATTTTTGCAGCCACCAGAACTTTTTACACCGATTTAGGAGGCATTATGCGTTCTACGGACGGGGGAGCTACTTGGACAAAAGTGCTAAATGTATTTACAGGTATTGGTACTTTATTTGACCGTGGTGCTGACCTAGAAATCGCTGCCAATGGAGATGTCTATGCTAGTTTTGGTGTTTTTTCAGCAGGAAAAGTATTCAAATCACTCGATGCGGATAACGGTTTTTCAGGAACTTGGACAGACCTCTCTGCCAACATAGGCATTGCGAATGCCCAAAGGATAGAACTTGCTTGCGCTCCCTCAGATGCCAATACCATTTATGCAATCGCTCGTGGAGGTACAGGAAGCAATGACGTAGAATGGTTCAAAAAGAGTACTGATGGCGGTACAAATTGGACAGACCTCACTATTCCTCTTTACCTCGATCAAGATTGTAGCATAAGTACACTTCACTTTACACGTGGGCAGGCTTGGTATGATTTAATCTTGGCAGTTCACCCTACCAATCACAACTTGGTAATTGCAGGGGGAGTTGATTTGCACAGAACGACTGACGGAGGCACAACTTGGGAAGCTATCTCTTACTGGACAGGCAATTGCCTGCCTTATGTGCATGCCGACCAACACGCCATACAGTTCAGGCCTGGCGTAAGTGATGAAATCATTGTAGGTACTGACGGAGGAGTGCATTACTCGTTAAATGCTGGAAATGCTTCGGCTACCCCTACTTTTACAGAAAAAAATATGGGCTACAACATCACACAGTTTTATGCTTGTGCGGTCAAAAATGAATTTAATAGTAATTATTTTTTAGCAGGCTCACAAGACAATGGCACGCAACAATTTACACAGCCACAGCTAGGAAGTACCCAACAAGTAACAGGTGGAGATGGCGCATTTTGCCACATAGACCAAGAAAATAGCAATATTCAGATTACTTCTTTTGTCTTTAATTCGTACTTTCGCTCACTGAATGGAGGTGAGAGTTTTGATAGATTCTTCAATAACCAAACCTCTGGCTCTTTTATTAATCCAACAGAGTATGATAGCCAACGCAAAATTCTTTACTGTACTGCCAATGCCGATTCACTGCGAAGAATAAGTGGTTTAGACGGTACTATTACTGAAACACGCTTTTACCATGATTTCAATAATTTAAGGCTGACCAGTCTAAAGATAAGCCCCTACAATGATGTGCTTTTTGTGGGTACTATGGGTGGAAGAATTTTTAAGGTAAACAATGCGAGTGCTACACCCACTTTTACACGTATAGATAACGGTACTACGCCCATCACCACAGCGGGTGCTGTTTCTTGTATAGAAGTAGGGGTAGATGATAATCACCTCTTGATTACCTTTTCTAACTATGGCGTAAACTCAGTTTGGGAAACCACTGACGGAGGGGCAAATTGGTACAGCAAAGAAGGAAATCTGCCTGATATGCCTATCAGGTGGGCTTTGTATAACCCCGAAAACCGAAACGAAGTACTCCTAGCAACCGAAGTGGGCATCTGGAGTACCAACAACTTTGGTACAGGCACTAGCTCTGCTCCTGATTGGAGTCCGAGCAGCAGTAACTTGGCAAATACACGCTGTACCATGCTCAAATACCGCCCTGCCGACAAAATGGTAGTGGTTTCTACACATGGGCGGGGGCTATTTACCTCTGATGTTTTTGTGGGTAATGCCGTAGCTGATTTTACGGCTGATGTCAAAAGTGCTTGCAATGGCAGTCTTACAGTACAGTTTACAGATGCCAGCCTCAAAGCCACTAGCTGGGCTTGGGATGTGGATAATGACGGCATCACCGATTATACTACTCAAAATCCTACACATACCTACAATACAGCAGGGATTTATTCTGTGGCACTTACAATTAATGGAGGAGAAAGTACAGAAACCAAAAAAGACCATATTATCGTTCAAAATACAAACCCTACTGCCACTACTACTTGTACCAACACACTGAATCAAAACAATGGATTTGACATAGGTATTTTCAGGGTAAAAATAGGCAATATAGACCATACCACATCACACAATGACGGGACATACCACGACTACAGCTGTAGCCAAGTCACGCAGCTTTTCCCGAATACAGCTTATGAAATCACAGTAAGGACAGGGGAATTTAATAATGAAGGGGCAACCGTTTACATAGATTACAACGACAATGGTACTTTTGAAGCTGGGGAATTGGTAACTACTTTTGCAGACAATAAAGATGGGGAACGTACCAATATCTTTACCACTCCTGCCGCAGCAGTCAAAAATAAACTTCTCAGAATGAGGGTGGTTTCTCGTTTTTATGCTGTGCCTACTGATGCTTGTAATACTGGCGATTATGGTCAGTCTGAAGATTATGGTGTGTTTTTTACAGATACTTTCCTCTGGAAGGGCACCGTGAGTACGGATTGGAATACAGCAGGAAACTGGTCTTCAAGTACATTGCCCACCAGCACAAGCGAGGTATTTATCCCCAATGATGCACCCAATCAGCCCATAATTACCACTACTGCCAATATCAGAAATCTACAAATAGAGCGAGGAGCTTCGCTGAGTCTTGACAATAATGCCAATCTCACACTACAAGAAGATATTTTTGCACAGGGCGAAGTAAAAATAATGGGCAATGCAGCTAAAGTGATTCCTACCACTTTCCGTGTATTGCCACGATTGACCATAGATACACAAGGGGCAATCGTTTCATTATCAGAAAATTTAGCCATTAGTGAAAGCCTCACCCTGCAAAGCGGCATACTGAATCTCAATAATTTTAACATAGACCTGGGCGATACAGGTGTGCTTACAGAAAACAGAGCGGTCAATGCCGTGGTTACAGACAATACACCCAATCTCAATGAAGGCAATCAAGGGGGCTACCTCCGAATGACTAACCGCAGCACTGAGGCAAGTCTCACAGAGATAGCAGGCAGTGGTCTTTCTCTGAGCAATGCAGGCACAGTAAGCATAGACCGCTATCACTACAGAGCAAGTGGCTTGGGCATCAAAAAGATTTATCAAATCAATGGTACACCTAGCAACGCCTCGATGCGCATTGCTTTTGCACCCGCCGAATTGGTGGATTTGACAGCAGGAACAAGCCTTAAACTCTATCGGCAAAGTGCCGCCAGCGTTTGGGAAAACCAAGGAGGCACTTGGGTAGATGATGCTGTGGACTATGTAGAACTAGCCAACATCAATGCTTTTTCACCTTGGACAGTGGGCGATGAAAATACACCTTTGCCCATTACACTGCTTGCTTTCAAGGCCCAGCGTATTGAGGGCGCAGCGGTTAGGATTGAATGGCAAACCCTACAAGAGATTGATAACTTGGGTTTTGAAATAGAAACCAGTGAAGATGGGCTTGAATTTGAGAAAATCGCTTTTGTAGAAGGTAAAGGCAATAGCAATCAACCAGAGAACTACCAATACATACATAACAATCCCAATGCTGCTTACTACCGCCTCAAGCAAATAGATTTAGACGGTACAACAAGCTACAGTTCGGTTGTTTATGTAGAAGAAAGTCAAGAAACGGCACAAATTAGTCTATTTCCTAATCCGGTCAAAGAAGATTTGACCATTAGTTTGGGCAGCTCGGCTACTTTGGAGATAAGTGTGATGATTTATAATGCACAAGGGCAACTTTTACATAATAACACCTTGAAAGTCAATGATGGCGAAGCAAAACTCAATTTATCTGATTATGCCGCAGGTACTTATCTTGTTCACATCAAAACTGAGGGCAGTGAGGTGATGAAAAAAGTAATCAAGCAATAGCATTGATTAGGAACGTAGTTGTTTGAGGCAACTACGTTCTTGTAAAAAATCAATTAAACCCACTGTTTAATCAATGCCAAAAATTCAGCTTGCAAGGTCTGGGTTTTGTCATCAGCATACCATTTGTGTAGCCTTTCTGCAAATGATTGAAAACTCTCAGTAGGATTTTCTTTATAAGCCTTCATCATGGCTTGGACCTCTGCGGGGCGAGGCCCCCAAGTGCCTATTTCCTCAAGTGAATCTGCCTCCAAGCAAATCAATTTAGGAATAGACCTGCCTCCCTCTGTGAGGTAAGCGTTCATGACTTCAGGGTTTTCATCACGCAATAAAAATTTGAGTGCAATATTGGGGTTGAGTGCTGCCATTTTTACAATGGCAGGGATATTCTGTGCAGCATCGCCACACCAGCCCTCAGTCAATACTAGCCAAATCCATTTTTGCTGCACACCTTGTAAGGCTTGAGCAAGGGGTTCGCCAATCTGAGCAGTTTTGTCCCAGCGGTTCATGCGTTGCACGTTCATTTTGGTATAGTGAATAATATCTACGGTATCAGAGGTATAGTCGCCTGTAGCACGGTTTTGGGCAAGCAATTCATCAATCAACTGCCGATAGCTTTCGTAGGTCATGGCTTGGTTGAGGTGTGTGTTTGTAATTACATTTTGAGTTTTGGTGGACATGGTATTTGTTTTTAGTTAAAAAATCTATGTAGCTACAACAATAATTATTGCTGTAAAATTCAAGTTAAAGTAAACTACTTATAAGACGGGCATTAACAGCTCATTGGCAAGTACCAAGCAACCCCAGCTTTAATGTATCCGTTTAGCAGAGCAGAGTTTTTAAACATTATTAAATTTCAATTAACCTCATGAAAAAACTAAACATTTTACTCGTACTCGTGCTACTTTTTAGCTTGAATGGCTACGCACAAATTACTCTTACGCCTCGCGTAGGTACTACTTTTTCTACTATCAGTTTTAGTGACTTGATTGAAGAAGATTTGGAAACTGGCAGCAGCAAGCAAAGTGCTATTGGATTCATTGCTGGTGCAGAAGTTGGCTTTAGCATCTCAGATATGTTTTCTATTCAAACAGGTTTGAACTTTACACAGAAAGGAACAGAGTATGAAGAGTTTGGAGCTACTACTACACTTACTACCAACTACATTGAACTTCCTTTGCTGGCAAGGGTAAGTTTTGGTAGCGACAAAGTGAAAGGCTATGTGAATGCAGGTCCTTCGCTAGGTTTGGGCCTCAATGGTAAAATAAAAGCTGAAGCACTTGGGTTTTCTATTGAAGAAGACATTTCTTTTGGTGATAGTGATGCTAGTGATTTTAGCTTTGATAACAGCTTAGACCTTGGCGTACAGTTTGGTGCTGGTGTTGGCTACCTATTAGGACCTGGACAAATTGTACTAGACCTTCGTTATGGCTTTGGTATTTCTAATTTGTTTGAGACACCTGATGGGTTTGACCGCTCTGATTTCAAAAGCACCAACAATGTGTTTGCCATTAGCTTAGGCTATGCCATTCCACTAGGCGGGCAATAAGTCATATAACATTCAATATTTTATCAAAAAAGGTGATGTACGCCAAGCGTGCATCACCTTTTTTAGTTTTTAATAAACGTACTTAAAAAAATTCTGCTTTAATATATTTCTCCACTTCTATTTCGCCACCTGCTTCGGGTATGTTTTCTTTGGTAGTTTTCCAATAGACTTTTACTTGTTTGCCTATGTACTGCTCCACGTCTTCAGCTACTTTTTCATAAACTTCATCGGGCTGTAAGACCATAAAACTACGGGCCTCGCCTTGTGAGATTTCTATTTGGAAATAAAAATAATCACCTTGTTCTATGCCTACAAAAGTGCCTGTAAGAGTTTTTATTCCTTCTTCTTCTTTTTCCTCTTTCTCTTTACCTTCTTCTTTTTCAGGGCTTTCAGCTGGGCTATCGGGAGAGGTGCTTATTTTTCCATCTTCCTGAAGGGTATTTTGTTGGTTTGTAGTGCTTTCGCAAGCTCCCAAAAGCCCTGAAGACACCAAGAACAATAAAATGCTTAATTTTTTCATTTGTTTTATGTTTTAATCAATTACAGCGGCACAAAGTTACAAAAAAAACCTACGCTCTTTGAGAGAGTGTAGGTTTTTCTAGCTGTTTACACAACACCCTAAGGGTTTCTAAAACCCTTAGGGTGTATGGAGTTCTCTAAAAGCCTTAGAGTGTTTGAATAAGTCGCTTAGTTTTTCTTAAATATATTCATATCAAAAGTAGCTCCTGCATAGATGATACGCCCAATCGGTGCAGCACCATACACTTGAATAGCACGAGAGTTTGATAAGTTAGTACCTCCTAAGCGGAAAGTAGTGTTAAGCTTAGATGCCTTGTAAGTAAGCTGTGCATCAACAGTAGCAAAGTTTTGAATCACCCCTTCATCAAATGGCATAAAATAAGTGTAAGTATCTGTGTAGCGCAAGTTAATGTTGTAGTTAAAATTCTTGAATGGCTCACCATTAAAGCCCAAGTTAAACTTATGCTCTGGAGTATTGAAACCTACAATAAAGTCTTCAGAAACCTCACTAATTACAGACCAAGTATAGTTAAAGGTAATGTTGAATACTTTTTGTGCATAGTATTCAAAACCTAATTGGAAACCTTCAGTAACTACCTCCTCGTCTGCATTGAGCCATACTTGCATGGGGCGAGTACGGTTACGGAAGCCTGGGTCAGTAGGTGCAGGAGGTGCAGCGAGTTCTGCCAAGCTAGGGGCTGAACCATCTTCACGTCCAAAGAAGCGTTGTGTACCAATAAAGTCAGTATAATTACTGCGATAGTAGCTTAAATCAATATAAAAACCTTCAAACAAAATACCTTTGTAGCCTACTTCCCAGGTATTCATTTGCTCTAATTTAAGTGGATTGATGAAGAAGGGAGTTGCATCGCCACCCGCAGCTGCAGCTAACGAAATTGCGTTAAAGCCAGCCGCTTGATTTTCTCCAATATTACTCAATAATAAGATAGAGCCTATGTCTAGGTAAATATATTGATCCACTTGTGCAGGTGCACGGAAAGCCTGTGCATAGCTTGCACGGAAATTGTGCTTGCGTGCCTCATCTACGGTGTAAACTGCCGAGATACGTGGAGAGAATTTAGAATCAAAGTTTTGGAAATTATCCACACGCCCTGCAAATGCTAGCTTCAAGCGGTCATTAAACAATGCCTTTTGAATTTGCAAATAAGCACCCCATTCGTAGTTATTGATTTCATCACGCTCTTCTCCGCCAATGGGCGAACCATCTCCATCAGCAAAGAGTGTTCCAGTGGAAGTAAGTGTAAACCTGCGGTAAGATGCTCCAACAATAATGTTGGCAAAGTCGATAGGAATTTTATATTGTGTACTAAAATCCCAGAAGTTAGAATTATTATTAAAGCTTGGGTTAAATGCACCTTGATTATTTCTTCCTGCTTCGCGCAAGGCGGGGAAGCGTGGGTCAGAACCATTAGGAATAATATTAGCAGCCGTAACTGCTTGTTGTGCTGCAATGTAAGAATCTTGTACTGAATTACCTGTAAGGCGGTTTTGAACAAATGTTCCTATGTAGGTCTGTCCATAAGCACTTGCGTAAGTAGTTCCTGCTGGAAACGCAGGTCCACCAGGTGCGGCGACATACGGTTGTTCTGCTGCCATGCCTAATGCCATAAAGTTCAAATCATACGTATCACCAGGGGCATCTGCTTGCCTGTAAGCACGCACAAACCAATTATCGCTTTTTACTTCAAATTTGTGCATATTAAATTCTAATCGCTCCCAAGCATAGCGGTTAGAACTTTGGTAAATTCCTCCACCTTGCCCTAAGCGATATTCATAACTTGCTTTGATTTTATCAGTAATCAAGAAGTGTAATGAAGGGTTCAAACGAAGACTTGTCGCTTTATAGTCTTCACCTACCAATTCTAATTCGCTAAACCCAGGCAAGAATGCTGATCCTGTCCAGCCTAAACTTCCAAGTGTTCCAGCAGGAGTATTTGTACTAGCTGTTGCAAAAGCAATTTCACCATACCTATTTACAGCATCATAGCCTCTTGGGTCATCTATGCCATTGTTAGCAGGTACTACTCTGCGATTAACAGGCGTTAAACCTTCAGCAATAAAATCATTGGCACTAAAATAAGAAGCAGTCATTTTGAAAGCAAAACGCTCTCCTATTTTGGCAGCAATACGGATGCTTCCTTCAAATAAATCGCGTGTGCCTCCTCTTAAGTCCACAGTGAGTCCTTCATATTTGAAGGGGTCTTTGGTAGTTGTAAGGATTACGCCATTGAAGGCATTGGCACCATAGAGCGAAGAGTTGGCTCCATGGATAATGTCCACACTTTCAATATCAATCTCAGGGGCACCGTTGATGTTACCTGCATACAGCGAAAGTGAAGGCGACATATTGTCGGCTAGGTCAGTCATTTGGATTACACGCTCCGACTTGGCAGAGTTGAATCCACGTGTACTGAGCGAAGAAAGAAGCAAACTTGACTGGTTTACGTCAATCCCTTTAAAGCGAGAAAGGCTTGAGAAAATTTCAGAAGAACCCTGCGTTTGTAGTTGTTTGGCACTTACTGCCTCTACAGTTACGGGGGTTTCCATGATGCGCTCCTCTACCCTAGAGGCAGAAACGATGACCTCATCAGCCATAAAAGTAGATTCTTCCATAGTGATGCTGATGCCTGTCTGCCCTGGGGTTACCTCTTGCTCTACGGGCTGGTAGCCTACATAGGAGAAGACAAGGGTGTTACTTCCCTTTGAGAAATCAGGTTTGATGCTAAAGTTACCTTTTACATCAGTAGTAGTTCCGATAAATGTACCTTTTACGGTAACACTTACCCCGATGAGTGCTTCTCCTGCGTTATCTTTCACTATACCCGATACAGCTTGTGCTTGGGCGTGTAGTGCGAAACCGCTTAGGAAGAAACATAACCACGTAATAGTTAAAATTCTTTTCATAATTCTTTAAAAAGTTTAATTCAAAAAATGATTATTTATAATTGCTATGCAAACATAATAACAGAAACCTAAATTTGGTAATTTTGTTAATATTTTTATTAAAAATTGTTTTATCATCTAATTAATTAAAATTTTAAGTCTGATTAGTGCTATTTATAAATGTTTCATGATTTGTTAATATGTGTCTTATCCATCAAAATTTTGGAGTAAAAATAGGAAACATCGCACAGCCAAGTTGAGGTATATGATACAGGCAAAGGCTTTACCTTTCTTAGGTTGATAAATGAGAATATTGCACTATTTTTGCAATCCGAACGGAAAAATAATTATGCAAAATATTTTGGAAAAGCCTTATTTAGACTTGCTTCAGCACTTGCTCGACAAGGGAACACACAAAGGCGACCGAACTGGTACTGGCACGTTGAGCGTATTTGGGCATCAGATGCGTTTTGATTTGCAAAGAGGGTTTCCTTTGCTTACAACTAAGAAAGTTCACCTAAAATCCATTATTTACGAATTGCTTTGGTTTTTGCGTGGCGATACCAACATTCAATACCTCAAAGAAAATGGAGTGAGTATCTGGGACGAGTGGGCAGACGAAAATGGAGAGTTAGGACCTGTCTATGGCGCACAGTGGAGAAGCTGGGTAAGCCCCTCAGGAGAAAGCATAGACCAAATCGCACAAGTCATTGAGCAAATTAAGAATAATCCAGATTCAAGGCGTATCTTGGTTACGGCTTGGAATCCTGCCGAAGTACCTCAGATGAAGTTACCGCCCTGTCATTTGCTTTTTCAGTTTTATGTAGCCAATGGTGCATTATCTTGCCAGCTTTACCAGCGCAGTGCCGATACTTTTCTAGGCGTACCTTTCAACATTGCTTCGTATGCCTTGCTTACCCTAATGGTGGCACAAGTTTGTAACCTAAAAGTAGGTGAATTTATCTGGACAGGTGGTGATGTGCATCTCTACACCAATCACTTGGCTCAAGCCAAGCTACAACTAAGCCGTGCGCCTTACGCTGCGCCTTTGATGCAACTCAACCCAGAGGTAAAAGATATTTTTGGGTTTAAGTATGAGGATTTCAGACTTGAGGGCTATCAGTCGCACCCAGCTATTAAGGCAGAGGTGTCGGTTTGATGGGAGGCTATGCTCGCATGATTATTCGTTGATGTATAAATATTATTCATAAGTTATTGTTAAAATAACTTTTACAATAACATTTATCGTAAAATTTTGAAGTTGTCAATAAGAGTGCCACCTCGGTTTCATCATACATATTCAAGTACACGCTGGTTCATTTCAGAAAAAAGCATATCGGGCGAGAGCTTGTCTATGAGGTAGATTTGTTGGGCATCTATCAGTAAAATATCTCCTGGGTTACCAAACTTCTGTAACAATTTTTTGAGGCGTGGGTTGGCTGTACCAGCATTGAGCTGTTCATTTTCGCTGTCCCAAACCTGAAATTTGATGTGTTTCTGAGGATACTGCCTTTTTAGGCTCTCGAAATAAGGATTGATGGTATAGCTGAGTTCGTATTGGCTGTGATAAATTTTGATAATGAGCAATTCCGATGCTTCGCTTTTTTCAGTAAACTGAATCCATTGAAGTATATTTCTATAGAGTTGTGTCATTTTTGTAAGTCATTTAATTTTTAGGATTGTGTACATTGTATAAACTTTTCATAAAATTAGCCAACACACACGAGGGCAAAAAATTAAATTCACTAACAGCTATAAATAATTTATCAAAGTGCATTTTTTGAGTGTAGCAATGTTGATAGTTTGTATTTGGGCTTTTACCTGAGCCCTAGCTTGGTCATGATTTCAGTGCGATAGCTTTCACTCATAGGAATACTGATAGGCGTAGTGTTAGCACTGTCATTGCCTTTTTCGAGCAGGAGTGAATTTCCTTCTAGCCCCATTACTTTATCTATATTGACGGCATAGGAGCGGTCAGTTCTAATGATTTTGGGGTGAGCGAGGCGTTCCATAAAATTTTTTAGGTTTTGAGAGCGGATAGAAACCATCTGGTTTTGGGTAATGATAATATTGCAGCCTGAGCCGTCGGCTTTTAAAAAGAGAATATCATCAATAAAGATACGCATCCACCTACCCTCTACTTTGACAAAGATGCGGTCATGGTTGATGTTGTATTCGGGGAGCGTTTTTTCTTGGTTTTCTTCTTCGGGTGCTTCTTCTTGGGCAGAGGGAGAGCGGGCAGGGTTGAGATGGTGGTTAGAGATAGCAAATTCTATGGCTATACGCAGGCGTTCTTCATCAAAAGGTTTGAGGAGATAGTTTACGGGGCGTGTCTTTTTGGCACGGTCTAGCAAATCTCTCTCAAAATGTGCGGTCAAGAAGATAATTGGGATATCTATTTTTTTTTTGATTTCCTCGGCAGTTTGTATGCCGTCCATGTAGCCATCGATTTTGATGTCGCAGAGGGCTATGTCAGGTTCATTGACTTCGATAGATTTGAGGGCTGCCTCACCCGATTGGACGCAATCTGTAATCACATAGCCAAATTCTTCTAGAGTTTCTTTCAAGTCATCTGCAATTTCAGCTTCATCTTCAAGTATGAGTAACCTTATTGTTTGTTTATTTATTTCAGACATTTTTTTGAATTAGTATAAAGTTCAACGATTGATTAATTACTAGTCATTGGTTGTTTTTTTAATCATCTTAAATGGTTGTTTTTCAGTAGCTTATAAAGTAATGCGCAGCGACTAGTGCAGTGCAAGTAGTTATCAATTATACAAATAAAGGCTTATGCTTGTTCAATAAATTTTTTCTTTTTGTATAGCAGAACTGTTTGATGGTGTAGATTGATAAAATACAGTGTTGCTTATTTGAGTTACTTTTCAAAACCATGTGTGGGTGTTGTACGCAAGTTAAAAAGGGTTGAGAGGATTCACTTTCTTAAAATCTTTTGTTGAAAAATAGAGGCTTTGAGAAGATGTAAAGAATAGTCTTATCATTTTTAATTTTTAAGTTACTGACAACAAATATATTAGATATTGACCAATGAATACGCATAATTTACACTTTCTATATAGCCTCTATTTCATAGATAATCAAAAAAATATCATATAATCTAAAAGTATCAATGCAATGGTAGAGAGAGAAGCTAACCAGCCTTTTTGATTTGCTTTGCCATAGTCTAAATCACTGAATGATTTGAAAGCTCCCCTTATCATCGGGATACTAAATAAGATGTATGCCAGCAATGCCCAAAAACTAAACGTACCAAGAACAGCCATGAATCCAGTTCCTAACAAGGTAGTAATCACTTTTAGGCCAGAGGTTCCTAGCAATGCCAATGAAGATACACCAAAAATCCCTGATTGCAGGGTTAAATTCTTGCGAGTTTGCAAATGTTTGTCGCTCATAGTTATTATTTTTTTGCTAATGATTGTGTAGCTTGCGAAACCAAAATCGGGTTCTGTGCCTTGTTTTCACAAACTTTATCAAATATACGATTATTTATTGAAAACAACCAACAATCTCTTGATATTATTCAGTTACTAATACTACTTTGCCCTTTACGCGGCGTTCGCTCATTTCTTTGAGTGCTTCGGTGGCACGCTCGAGAGGATAGGTACTGTGTATATGGTTGCGGAGTTTTCCTTCTGAAAATAACTGCATGATTTCCATAAAGTTTTGTGTATTCTTTTGAGGAAAACGCTGCGTAAATGCACCCCAAAAAACACCCACCACTTGCGCACCCTTAAGCAAGGGCAGGTTGAGTGGTAGTTTAGGAATATCGCCTGCTGCAAAACCTACCACCAAAAAACGACCTTCCCAAGCCATTGCCCTGAAAGCGGCCTCTGAGTACTCTCCCCCCACAGGGTCATAGACTACCTCTATGCCTTTGCTGCCTGCAATGGCTTTGAGGCGTTCTTTGAGGTTTTGGGAACTGTAGTTGATGAGTTCATCTGCGCCGTATGCTTGGCAAAGTGCTAATTTTTCATCAGTGGAAGCCGCTGCAATTACTTTGGCACCCATGGCTTTGCCTATATCTACGGCGGCGAGTCCTACGCCTCCAGCAGCCCCAAGCACCAGCAGTGTTTCACCTGCTTTGAGGTGTGCGCGGTCTTTGAGGGCGTGGTATGAAGTGCCGTAAGTCATCATAATAGAAGAAGCTGTAACAAAATCCATTTTATCAGGCATAGGGAAAACCATATTGGCATCGGCCGCTACTTCTTCGGCAAAGCCTCCAAACAAAACACCCGTAAACACAGCCTGCCCTACGCTAAGGTGGTTTACGCCTTCGCCTACTTCTTTGATAATGCCTGCTACCTCGCCTCCTGGCGAGAAGGGGAGGGGAGGCTTAAATTGATACAAGCCCTGCGTGATAAGAATATCAGGAAAATTAACGCCACAGGCTTTTACCTGAATGACTACTTGCCCTTTTTTGGCATTTGGCGAGGGCACTTCCTCCACTACAAGCTGCTCAATAGGGCCAAATTCTTTGACTAATACTGCTTTCATAAGTTTGATTCAAATTAAGTTTAAAATTTTTTAGTGCAGTAATTTTAGTTACTTTATTGTAATTTTGAAAATTTATAAGTCATAATCATTAGTAAATCTTCCTTTTATGGCTTATTTTTCAAAAATTGCATGCTGTTTGTGCGGTTTTATTATTGGAAAGGGTACAAATTCTATGTGTTTGTTTTACTATATTTGAATAATGAAAAATATACAGCTTAATAAAATTATTACCATTGAGGCAGGTAAGCGGCAAAGCAAACCATGTGTGAGAGGAATGAGAATTGCCGTAGAAGATGTCATCAATTGGTTGAAAGCAGGAATGACCCCAGACCAGATTATTAGGCATTTTCCTGAGTTGAATAGAAGAGACATTCAGGCCTGTTCGCAATTTGCTCAAGACGAAGAGCAGAAAAATACGTACTTGAAAATATGAAAATACTACTCGACCAAAATATATCTTACCACACCATTAAGAAACTGGGTAATCTCTTCGAGGAAGTTGCTCAAATAGGCAGGCTAGGTATGGCGCAAACCGATGACGCCATGATTTGGCAGTATGCACGCACACACGGTTACGTATTGGTTACTTTTGATGCCTATTTTAAGGAGCGAAATATCTTATCAGGGCACCCCATTAAAATTATTTGGCTCAAATGCCAAAATACCGCTCCTGATTTTGTAATAAAACTGTTGAAAAGTAACATTAGCACCATACAAGAGTTCTACCAACACAGCCACTGGTCTTGCTTAGAAATCTCCGACCAAGATGCAAATGAAGAATAGATAGGAACGGTGAATTGTAAATTTAAAAAATCCATCTATCAATAATTGATTCTTTAACAATTTTTGTGATGGTGTGCGATAAGATGAGCTAAATACTGTTTAGGACATAAATGCCAGCGGGCTGGAAGTCTGCTGCTGCAGATCTTCACAAAAATTGTCAGACAACCCAATACAAAAGGCTAACCTATTTGATTTTCTGACAAATTTTGTGCTTTAGACAGCCCTGTGAGGTTTTGAAAACCTTACAAGTTTGATAATCAGGTTTTTACAAAACATTGCAAAGTAAAAAATAATGTAATCTATAAAACTTGTCAGAGAACCATTTATTTTTAAATAGATTTCATAGACGTTTGGGGGCATAAAAAAAGGCTTTACTTCTGCAAAACCTTTCTGGTGTGGTTACTTGATTTTTAGATAATCATGCCCGCTGCCACGGTTTCATTGGTGGCTTCATCTATTAAGATAAGGCTTCCTGTAAAACGGTTTTTGCGATAGCTATCGATGAACAAAGGGTGCGTAGTACGCAAGCGCACGCGTGCTATTTCATTCATCTGCAAGGTCAAGTCATCTGTAACTCTGTGCAAGTTATTGATATTCATTTTGTAAAGTACTTCTTTGATGATGGTGCGTGCTTCGTTAGAGGTATGTTTTACATAGTATTTGGCTCGGGGCATAGGCGGCTTGGGGTGAAGCCAGCAAATCATCACATCAATATCTTGGCTTACTTCGGGCTGATTGTTGGTTCTTACAATCATATCTCCTCGGCTAATGTCTATTTCATCTTCTAGTGTGATACTGACTGACATAGGGGCAAAGGCTTCTTCTAAGCTACCCTTATCGGTATCTATGCTTTTTATTTTAGAAGTAAAGCCTGAGGGAAGTACCGTAACCTCATCACCAGGTTTAAAAATACCACTGGCTATTCTGCCTGCGTAGCCTCTGTAGTCGTGGTGGGCATCACTGTGAGGGCGAATCACATACTGCACAGGAAAGCGGCAGTCTATATGGTTGTAGTCGCTGCCGATGTAGATATTTTCTAATAGATAAAGCAAAGTAGCTCCATCAAACCAAGGCATATTTTCGGAGCGTGTTACCACATTATCGCCTTTCAAAGCACTGATAGGCACAAAGTGAATATCAGGCACTTCTAGTTTGGCAGCAAAACGCTTAAACTCCATCACGATATTTTCATAGACCTCTTGCTGGTAGTCCACCAAGTCCATTTTATTGACACACAACACGAGGTGTGGTATTTTGAGTAATGATGCAAGAAATGCGTGTCGGCGGGTTTGTTCTAAAACTCCTTTGCGCGCATCTACCAGCACAAGGGCTAGGTTGGCAGTAGAAGCACCCGTTACCATATTGCGTGTATATTGGATATGCCCAGGTGTATCGGCAATGATAAATTTACGCTTTGGGGTAGCAAAATAGCGATAAGCTACATCTATGGTAATTCCCTGTTCGCGTTCGGCTTTCAAGCCATCTGTTAATAATGACAAATCTACATGCTCAAGACCCTTGTGTTTACTACTCTGCGCCACGGCTTCTAGTTGGTCTTCAAAAATAGTTTTTGAGTCATATAGCAAACGTCCAATGAGTGTACTTTTGCCATCATCTACACTTCCTGCTGTGGTGAAGTGCAAAAGCTCCATGTCCAAATAGTTGTTCATAATCGTTGTAGTTAATAATTTCGTAACTATTTAGGTACTCAAAAATAATATTATTTTAATTTATTTAGTCAATCAAACTATTATACTATTTTTAATTTTATTTTCAATATAATATATGCTTAAATTTTTATCAATAAAAAAGTTAAAAATATTAGCAATACTTTTAGTAAGTTCTACTCTAAAACACAAAATAATTGTTTTTTAAAAGCCAAAACTTAAAATATTATTCCAAATCAAGTACCTAAATAGTTACATAATTTCTATGAAAGCGACTGGTTCTCGATAGATGCCAGTTCTAATACTTTTTCATATTCATCGGCACTTAGGTCTTTGAAGAAGAAATATACTGGGTTTACTTGTTCACCTCTGTAGATAACTTCGTAGTGTACGTGAGGTGCAGTAGAGAATCCTGTGCTTCCTACGTAGCCTACGCACTCTCCGCGCTTCACTTTTTGCCCGGGCTTCACGGTAAACTTTACCATGTGTGCGTAAAGTGTTTTGTATCCGTAGCCGTGGTTAATGATTACGTGGTTGCCGTAGCCTGGCTCATACATTGATTTATCTATGGTACCATCGGCGGTAGCGTAGATAGGTGTACCTTGTGGTGCTGCAAAGTCTATTCCAGGGTGAAATTGCCCTACCTTATAGATAGGATGTACCCTCATACCAAAGCCAGAGGTTAGGCGTATGAGTTGCTTGTTAGAGATAGGCTGAATGGCAGGCATAGCTGCCAGCATTTTAGATTTATTTTTGATAAGCTGTGAGATTTGGTCATAAGATTTACTCTGCACATACATTCGACGTTTGAGTTTATCTATTTCTTGATAAGCAGTAAGGACTAGCTTTTCATTTTTGAGGTTCTTATTGAGGATTTCTTGGTATTTCTCGCTTCCCCCTGTGCCTGCCTGCCTTACGGAGTTTGCCACAGGTTCGGCTTCAAATATCACACGATAGACATTATCGTCTCTGTATTGCAATGCTTTAAGGCTTTCGTTTACTTCTGCAAATTGTTTGTTGAGCAACTCATAATACAGTTTGAGTTCTTCATTTTCGGTTCTGAGGGCGGCTTTGTCGTCATCTTGAATGTATTGAGCCAAGGTGTATGCCATAAAAAAGCCCAATGTGCTTGCTAATGCTAAGAAACCTAAGATATTGAGGAATATATCTATTTTACGAGGAACTACACGCTCATACTGGCAAGTTTCCGAATTGTAGTGATACTTAATGCGTGCCATTACTTATGTTTTGGTTAAACCATTTTTCTGCAGATGCAGAAATCAAGTGCAAATATAAGAGTTTATTTTTGTATTTTTTCTAATTTACTGTTAGCCACCATGTTAAATTCGATTTTTCATCATTTATTACACTATTGAGTGATTTTGACAATCCTCTTAGGTAAAGGTATTTAGCTATATTTATTCTTTTGAATAAGAAAGTTGAACTTTTACCTCTTCATAAAGTCTTTTGAGGGCATCTTCCTGACTTTGTAGGTGCGTCTTTATGTGCACGGTTGGGTTTTCGGGTATTTCAAAAGGAGAATCTATGCCCGTAAAATTCTTTATCATGCCTGCACGTGCTTTGGCATACAGTCCTTTTACATCTCTTTGCTCACAAATTTCTAGTGGACAATCTACAAAAACCTCTACAAATTCACCTTCATCTAATAAATCTCTCACCATTTGTCTATCTGAGCGAAAAGGAGAAATAAAAGCAGTTAGCACTACCACTCCTGCATCTGCCATCAGTTTGGCTACTTCTCCGATTCTGCGGATGTTCTCTTGGCGGTCTTCCTCACTAAAACCGAGGTCTTTGTTGAGACCTGCACGTACATTGTCGCCATCAAGTATATAGGTATGTATGCTTTCTGCGTGTAGTTTTTGTTCTAAAAGGTTGGCAAGGGTGGATTTGCCTGAGCCAGACAAGCCTGTAAACCAAACTACTAAGGAATGATGCCCAGAGAGTTGATGTCTATCTTTTTTCTGTATCTGGTGGTGTTGTGGAATGATGTATTTTTTTTCATTCATGGGCATTTATTCATTTAGTTATTCTACTCTATACAAAGTTATGTAGTAAAATAAATAAATTCTATTTTTTCGTAAAAATTCTCTCAAATTGAGATAGTAATACTAATTATCAGATAAACTTTGATAATTCTTAAGATTTAAACTAATTTTACACATAAAAAAATTACAATAATATGCAGTTATCGGAAAAAATAAAATATTTAGCTCAACAAACTACACCAGAGGTCATTGCCTTTCGTCGTCATCTTCATGCTCACCCTGAGTTGTCTTTTCAAGAATATGAAACAATGCAGTATGTAGCCACACAGCTCAAAAATATGGGGTTAGCCCCCATAGAAGGAGTGGCCAATACAGGTATTGTAGCCCTGATAGAGGGTAAAAACCCTGGTAGCAAGACACTGGCACTACGGGCCGATATGGACGCTCTGCCCATCAAAGAAGCTAATGAAGTGCCCTATAAATCAACCAAAGAAGGGCTTATGCATGCTTGTGGGCATGATGCACATACAGCCTCATTACTAGGCACTGCCAAGATTCTTCAAGAACTCAAAGAAGATTTTGAAGGCACTGTAAAATTAGTTTTTCAACCTGGTGAAGAAAAGTTTCCCGGAGGAGCATCTTTGATGATAAAAGAAGGTGTGCTAGAAGCAATGCCAAATAACCCCGCCCCGCACAGTATCATAGGGCAGCACGTCATGCCTTTTATATCTGCCGGAAAGGTGGGTTTTAGAGAAGGACTCTATATGGCGAGTGCTGATGAAATCTACATGACCGTAAAGGGCAAAGGAGGGCATGGCGCTATGCCCGAAAATACCATTGACCCTGTCATTATTACTGCTCACATTTTGGTTGCTTTGCAGCAAATCATTAGTAGAAACTGCAGCCCAAAACTACCCTCGGTCTTGTCTTTTGGCAAAGTGATTGCACAAGGGGCCACCAACGTCATTCCGAACGAAGTCTATGTAGAAGGTACTTTTCGTACCTATGACGAGGCTTGGCGCAAAGATGCCCACCAGCGTATCAAGAAAATGGCAATAGGCATTGCCGAATCTATGGGGGCAAGCTGTGAGATAGAGGTAATGATGGGCTACCCTCATTTAAAAAACAATCCTGAACTAACACGCCGCCTCCGTAGCGATGCCGTAGCTTACCTCGGAGAAGAAAACGTACTTGACCTAGATTTGTGGCTGGCAGGGGAAGATTTTGCTTATTACTCCCAGCAAATAGATGCTTCTTTTTACAGATTAGGTACACGCAACGAAGCGCGAGGTATTACCTCCTCTGTGCATACGCCTACTTTTGATATTGATGAAAGTGCGCTTGAAGTAGGTTGCGGTCTGATGGCTTGGCTTACCATACAAGAGCTCAACCG
>CAYZQI010000035.1:0-34511 GCA_964480455.1 uncultured Cytophagaceae bacterium | reverse complement strand
CGCTAACTTTTTAAACAGTTTGAAACCATACACACTTTAATCAGGGACTACCGTATAGTATTTGCAAATACCATACATTAGTACTTAATTAAAGTATGTGTGCCGAAAAAACTTCCCCATTACATCTCACCTTAGCCTCAAAGCAAAGACAATTGTTTAAAAACAGAACGCTCCTCTGGAGCAATGCTTAAATTATTTGGTAGTATAGGAATCTTCGTGTTGTTTGAGAAATTTGCTTAGAATTTAAAATTACTCTTTTTAATATTTAGTTTTCTTTGATTTAACAGAGTACAAATACAGTAATTCTGCATTAAAACTTAATTTTCAGGATAATATTTGGGTCAAATTTTTGTCTTTTATCCAGCACGGAAATTTCTACACTAAGCTATTTTTTATTTATTATGCCTTATTTTTAACGGCATTAACAACAACAAATAAGGTCTTTTGTGTGCTTATCTTGCCCGACTTTTCTTTAAATGAAATAAAAATTAGGGTATTCCATCATTTTTCTTTTTTGATGTATTACTTTTGCTTGCAAGCTAAAATCTATGATACAAGCAAAAGGCATAACTAAATCATACAACACCTTAGAAGTACTCAAGGGTATTGACCTTGAGGTAAAAGCAGGTGAAATTGTGGCGATTGTGGGTGCATCGGGTGCGGGTAAGAGTACACTGCTCCATATTTTGGGTACTTTAGACAATCCTGATGCAGGCAAAGTATTTTTGGGCGATACTGATTTATCTCACCTAAAAGGCAAACGCTTGGCGCAGTTTCGCAACCAATACATCGGGTTTGTATTTCAATTTCATAACTTACTGCCTGAGTTTACAGCCCTAGAAAATGTGTGCATGCCTGCTTATCTTGCGGGTACAGCTCCAAGCGAAGCTACCCCCAAAGCATTCCAACTCTTGAAGCGGCTCGGAATTGCAGAACGTGCGCAGCACCTTCCCTCGCAGTTATCAGGAGGTGAACAGCAGCGTACAGCCATTGCACGTGCCTTGATGAACTCACCCAAAGTTGTATTTGCTGATGAACCTAGCGGCAACCTTGACTCAAAAAACTCAGAAGAACTCCACAAACTATTCTTTGACCTCCGCAAAGAGTTTGGACAAACTTTTGTGATTGTAACCCACAATAAAGAACTCTCTGCTATGAGCGATAGGCGCATTACTATGCAAGATGGCTTCTTGATTTAGTTTTATGAAAGCCTTTTTAAGCACAAAATTCCCATAATTGGAATAATTCTCAAATTCAAAAATCTACCTTAGATATTATTCCTATCCAAAAAATCAATTTTAAATTTATTTAAATGCGCTCTAAGCACATCATCTGCCACCTCCGATGGGAAAGATATAGCCGGCTGAGTTGATAACAGCTTGCTAATCAAGTTATTATATCCTTGACTAAGAAAAAGTTTAGGTTTTTTGAGCCGCAATACTGAATTAAAGAAAGGAATAATTCGCTCTAACTTGGCTTTTTCTTTGTTATGAATAAAAATAACAAAAGCATCAGATTGTGCAATGAGACTCTGTACTTGCTGAACGAGCCAAGTTTCAGAGTAGTTGTCAAAATCAAAAAAAATAAATGATGGATTTTCTTTCGCAAAATCTGAGAGTAAGATTTTTTGAGGGCTTGAAAGTGCAACGGTGTGCAAGTTGCTGTCCTCTGCAATAATATAGATATAAATTAGGACTATTTTCATAAAAAAATATTGTTAAGCGTAAATACTTTTGTGAAGAAAAGAAACTTTTAAACTAGACTAACCAACAGATATTCTATACAAATACACAAAAGAAAACTAAAATTAACAGTTTTAGAGTGCATATTACATAAAGCTACACAACTCAAATTGGTAAAAAAATACGACAAAACTGAAATTCAGTATCTTTGAAAATAAAACCCAAAAATGAAACCCAAAAATAAAAAGCACTTATGATGAAAAATAAAAAAACAGGCAACCTAGCCATACAATATGGCGAAAAAGCCATCAAAGTAAATAGCAAAAATAGTTTTGCCTATAGCACCCTGGCCGAAACCTATGCCCTCATGGGTGATGATGAAAATTTTTATAAGAATGCAGAACTTGCCCTCAAATATGGATACCCCGTGTGGGAGCAGGTAGATGACATTCCTTATGAAAAATATGCACATCAAGAACGTTTTATCAATCTTATCAAACGCTACAAGAAGCATTAATAGATTTAAACATCTATTATACTTACATTCTGATTATCAATATTTTAAAGCAGTTTTTACTGCATACAAACATTCTTCACCTTTTTCTAATAATAGTTACTTCCTTCCAAAGTCGGCTGGAATCTCTCCCCAGCTTTTTGTATCCCACTTCAAGATAGGCACGCCTTGTCTTTCATTTTCTTTGAGCCACTTTTCGGCTCTCCGTATATGCTCGAGGAGCAATTGATTTTGAGGGCTAGGCTCGAGGCGTGTTTTGCAGCGTTGGGCGGCTACCCAGCCCATAGCCGTTCGAGAGTCAGAATAAATTTCAGTATAATTTAGTTTATCTTTTTGTATCAGAGCCAACCCGTGTACAATTGCCAGAAATTCACCGATATTATTCGTTCCTCGCTTGTATGCCAAGTGAAACATTTCCTTTCCTGTTAGAAGTTCTACTCCTCTGTATTCCATACGACCAGGATTGCCACTACAGGCTGCATCTACACACAAAGCATTACTTTGAGGATAGTTTGCTTTTGGGGTAATTGCCTCAGTTGCTTTTTTAGTATCTACTTTGAGTGGTGCCAGGTCATAGCCTTGTGCAAAAGCAGCCTCAGCCATTGCGCGTGTCTGATAGGATTTGTACTTTGCACCCGCAAAACCATCAACATGCACTTTGCAAGCCGCCCAATTGTCATATACTCCTGGCTTACGCCCCTCCCATACTACATAAAATTTTGTCTTTTTTGCCATTTTTTATTTGTTGAGTAGTAAAACAGAATAAATTTAATAAATTTCTTAGTTTTGTCAAAATAAAGAACTCACGAAAAGACGATTTCTTAACAATTTCAGTTTCCAATATTCAAAGTAAATTACTTAATTATGATAAGAACCTTAGATTTAGTATTTCAAAACAATGCCTGTGCCATAGCTGCCTATCTACTCGAGGGGCAGACAGGACTTATACTGGTAGAAACAGGCCCTCATTCTACCTTACCTCACTTGAAAGCTGCCATAGAAGAACAAGGCTTCAAAATAGAAGATGTCAAAAATGTATTGCTCACACACATTCATTTAGACCACGCCGGAGCTGCCTGGGTGTTTGCCAACCAAGGAGCAAATATCTATCTACACCCTTTTGGAGTAAAACACATGGCAGACCCTACCAAACTCATGGAATCTGCCCGAAGAATCTACCAAGATAAAATGGACGAACTCTGGGGAGAAATGCACGCTATCCCCGAGGCACAACTTATCACAGTAGCTCACGAAGAAAAAATCAATGTAGATGGTATTACTTTTACGGCTTACCATACACCTGGACACGCCAACCACCACATTGCTTGGGAAATTGACGGTATAATATTCACGGGTGATGTAGCTGGGGTTCAAATTGGCAATGGACCTGTGATTGCCCCTCTGCCCCCACCTGATATAGACATTGAGAAATGGGAAAATTCTATTCAGTTGATTCGAAACCTTGCACCGAAGGCACTCTACCTGACACACTACGGAGCAGTAACCGATATTGATGATCATCTGAGACAGTTAGAGCAAAACATCTCTGAGCTTGCCCAATGGATAAAAATTCATTTGGACGCTGGCGAGAGCATAGAAGAAATGACACCAAAATTTGACCAATTTTGTGTAGAACGCTTGCAGGAATTAGAGATGACCTCTGTTGAGATTGCTCAATACCAAGCCGCTAATCCGGCTTGGATGAGTGTGGCAGGACTGGTGCGCTACTGGCAAAAACAACAAGCCTAAATCAAGGAGAAAGCCCATCTATGGGCTTTCATAAACTACTCAGATAGCCTGCCTAATTGAGCTATAGTTTGTACACACATACAAGCAACTATATTTAACGTGGTTCTCTTACAGTTTTTTGTCATAGTGTAAATAATCTGTTGCAAGGTGATAGTTTTCTCAGAAAGTAAATCAATAAATTGGCTTGGCTATCTTTCAAGCATATTTACTCTATCTTGTTCAACTGAAAATTCATACTCACACAAAATCCCAACATACCTAAAAGTGTAGGCAATTGATTGATGCATGCCTACACTTAGGAGAGAAGAAAATGTTGGTCAATTTCCCGTAAGTTGAAAAATAAGCCCTACTTGCACAGTAAGCATCTGCATAGGGCTTGTATAAGAACGCCCTATATGATATTGGTGTACTACATCAGGCTGGGCTTGGCTTGCAAATCCAAAACCTATGTTTTCTCCCTTTGACGGTGATACTAAATTAGAATCAGGGGCATTGAGGTTCATGTAGCGCACTTGCCCGCCGCCCAAATAATTGACTTTTACATCTAGTAAGCACTCATTGTCATAGTCAAAAAGTGCGCCTATGTTGAACTTCAAGCCTGTGCCTAGCATAAAGTTGGCAGTACGGTCTTTGAGTAAAATATCATACTCGAGGGGCTTGGGGCAGTCAGAAGTAAACTCTTCGCGAGGGTCATCTATGTTGAGGTCAGAATAAAATTTGGTAATACCTACACCCGCTGTTACATAAGGGCGGATAAAAGATTCGGATAAAAAATCATACTGCAAGTAAAGATGATTATTCACAAGATAATTGCCTACTTCTACATCAATAATTCCTTCGTAGCCATTTTCAAACTGGTAGTAGTCTTTATTCTCTTGATAACCATACCTGCTGTATGCAAATTGTACTCCGACAGAAAGACCTTTTTTGAGGTAAGCAAATGCTTCAAAAAAGCCTCCATGCGCAGCTTTGTTGATATTTGTACTCATCAATCCTAAGGCTTTTGAGTTTTGGTAGCCTACATTGATACCTATTTGTGCAAAACCTGAACTTGCAAGGCAAAGTACAAAGCAGAAAAATAGAAAAGTGTATTGTAGTTTTTTCATGGGCTTTATTTTAGGGTGAAAAGTGTTATTATCTTAACATTTTACTTTACGAAAAAAGTGTAAAAAAGGTAAGTTATATTACATCAAAAATTTGATTCTTTGACAATTTTTGTGATTGTGTGCGATAAGATGAGCTAAATACTGTTTAGAACATAAATGCCAGCGGACTTCCAGTCCGCTGCTTCAGATTTTCACAAAAATTGTCAGAAAACCAAAGGTATTAGTAAATAATCTAGTTCTTATTTCTTTTGTATTAAGGAGTAAGCGAGAACAAAGAAACCAGTATTGGGGAGCAGATAAGAAATAATGTACCCCAGTCAGATTCAAAGTTTTTGCTAATCAGGGGCGAGGGTCGCTCAGAGTTGTCCCTGCCCTTGATAAAAAGTGAGTACGTTGTTTATTGTGTATGCCCTTATGTGAGGCGAGCTATTGTTAGGGTACAAAAAACACTTTTGAACAGTGCTAGTAGCTTGCTTCAAGAGCCTCTACTGTTTGGGTAGTTTCTTGGTAGAGGAGTTGTAGGAGCTGCTCAACAAATACAATGGCGTCTTCCATCTCGGTACGGTTCATCAAGTCCATTTCTTTATGAATCAATATTTTATCAAACTTACACTCTACCGAAAACTCATCATGGATTTCGAAAAAAGTAAGGAGTTCATCATTAAAAAGTGCTCTGATGGCCTTTTCATCTCTCCCCTTAAGTAGATAATGCTCTGAAAAGCGGGGGAAATGCTCAAAATTGATGTCCTTATAGCCCACGGTTTGGAGCATTTTGCTGAGGATACCTTCTTTATCAAGATTGAAATTGGGTAGGTGGCACTGTAAATCAGTAACGAGAATGACCGAGACGTGTCGGCTCTGCTCGCTCATACGTAGCCCTCTTGAAAGAAAGACATCAGAAAACTCTATTTTGGTGGATTTCGCATAGTGAGCAGATACATAGTTTTTGCTGAATTTATTTTCGCGGTATTTTAAATCATAGCCCAGCGAAAAGCTGAATCCTTGTAGCTTATGGGCATCATAAGTAAGATGCGGACGCAGCTTGGCGTTGTTGATAGATGCTACTGAAAGTACGTCTAGTTGTCTTTCATTGAAGCGAGTCAAGTTTTCATCTATGTTTCTGTTTTTTCTTGATTTATCTTTGATAACTCGGGTAGAAAGTGGGTGTGCAGAGATAATTTTATGGTCTTCAATACCTTGAATTTCTATGCTGCCCGCAGAGGTATTGTAGTTATAGGGGTGCTGATAGACCAGCTCTAAAAAGCTATAATCTATCACATCAGCCTTAGAAAGGTGCAAGTAAATCTGATTACCTTCTTCAATGGAAGCTATTTGTCGGTAAATGTTGAGATAGTTGGAGGCAAGTGCAGCACTCTTAACCATAATTTTTTTCTTGTTTTCGCCAAGTGAAGCAATTTTAATATCTGCCCTAAACAAATGTTTCAGTGATGCACCCAGATATAATGAAATCCCAAGCGAAATAATCCAGCCCACTATCAGACCCGTGAGCATACCTCCCAGAAGTGTAAAAAACATTGTACTGAGGTAGATGATAAGCTGGTCATTACCGATACCCTTGATATTTTGGATTAATTTTTTGGAAAGTAAACTATGTGCTAAATACACCAAAATGGCTGAGAAAACTACCCATGGCAACACACTCACCAAGCTGGCAAACAATACCAAAAATGCACCTAGATACAGTGCTACAAAGAAACCTGCCCAGCGTGTTTTTGCGCCACTGTTAATGCTAGTAGCACTCTGAGTCATAGAAGAAGACATAGGCATACCCCCCAAGAAGCCACATAATACATTGCCCAAACCCAAAGCAATTAGCTCTCTATTAGGTTTTGACTTACGGCGATAAAAATCTATGGCTTCAACCGATTTTACATTCAAAAGGCTCTCTAAGCTACTAAACAAAGCTACTACCAAGGCTACTTCAAGTGCTTCCCAAGTATAAATTCGCTCAAAATCGGGCAACTGATATTGATAGATAAAGCCTTCTTGGGGCAAAGCTACAAGGTATTGTACACCGTGTTTATTCGCAATACCCAAGTACCAAGCCATCAAAGCACCCACCACCAACACAGTGAGCGTTACAGGTAAAAGGCTTTCGTGTCGCTTGCGGTAAGTGGTAGAGAAAAACAATATCCCTAAGCATATTACACTGATGAAAACAAGGTCGGGTTTAGATAAGTAAACTAAATTGATAGGAAACTCCAGCAGCAAGCCAAAAGTAGTTTCTGCACTTGGTACTACCCCTACTAGGTAGTGTAATTGACGTACAAATATATCAATAGCAATGGTAGAAAGCAAACCATAAATGACTACATCAGGAATCAAGGCAAGATAGTCGCCTATTCTCAGAAGTCCAATCAATATCTGCACTATGCCAGCCAATACCAGCACTGCCAGCCAAAGCTCGAGGCTAATGTCTTGGTATTCGCCGCCTAAGTGGTGGATTCCCCAGATGATAATAGGAATCAAACCAATTGTAGGCATTTTGATAGACATTACTGCCCCCCCCATAAAGTTAATCAACAATCCGCCTACTAATGCGGTAACTACCCCTGACATAATGGGCAAATCAGCTCCAAAAGCTACACTCAAGCAAAAAGGCAGTGCCATTACAAATACAAATACTGAGGAAAGTAAATCTGCTTTCCAATGTTGCTTCAGTCCTTTGATACCTTCTTGCGGGATGTGGTAGTTGTGTTGAGTATCCATCTTCTTTTTTGCTTTTGTTGAGGATTGCACCATAAAAGGCAATCTATTGACTACTGATATTCAAAAACTGTGGCAGTTTTTGAAGATGAGCGAGAAAATTTGAAAAAAGTAAGTACTTACATGCTTTTTTTTGTATTTGAGAATAAAAAAAGTAAAATTTTGAAAAGGAAACTGGATAAAGTGAAAGGTTACTTTTTGTAAGATGCTCAGAGCCAATGAGTTAAAAATAATAACTAATAACCAGAAGTTACTAGATGAGGTGTGTTACTGTGAAAGATGGCTGTTTTGAAATAAAATAAACTTGAAAAACTCATCAACATAAGCCTCAAATCAGTCAAAAAGAACATACACATGTTACTGGGATGCAAGTCAAATTTCCCTTTTTAGCCACCTCACCCCTTCCCTCTCCACAAGAGCTACGATTAAGACACTTATCTCGTAAATAAATGATTATGAATAGATTAAAAAGTTTATTTTGAAATGCAACTTGCTGATAATCAATTTTTTAAAAAAGTGTATCCTAATGGTAGCTCCACAAGAGAGGGCATAAGGAAGTTAATTTGACTTGCACCCTTTTACTGTGGTACTACCTAATAATCATAATCAATCTTACTTATTTTTCATTGATGCAAGGAATTTGACCTTGTTTTTCGTTTTCTTTTTCTCATTCTGATGGGATTATACCAAAGCCAAAAACCACTCAAAGTAAGCCCAGCCAAGCCCAAACCCACAAGGCTTGTATAGATGAGTTTGAAGGCTTCACTATCTGTACTTACCCAAAAGTCCAAAATAGAGCCATCATGGAGTTTTTCTATGAAATCTGATTTACGAACTGCTACTGAAAGGACTTTGCCCGTGGTGCAGTCTAGTTGAAGCTCTGTAAAGTGTTTTGCAAATACAAACTTCGCAATGCCTTTTTTTGGGCGAATGTCTATGCGGTCTATCTCGGTGTCAAGTTGTAAAGTATTTTGAGCATAGCTAACCGCTATTTTTTGCAAACTATCTACCCCTATCCAGGCTATGCTATTGTTGCTGATGCCTTTTTGTGTTTTTGGGAGTAAGACAGCTTGCTTTTTCCAGCCTAGCAGTAGCCCTGTGATAGACATAAGTGCAAAAAATACTAGCAATGAAATAGAAATCCATTTGTGTAATTTGCGATAAATTCGTGTGCGTTGGGCAATATGTGGATTAGATTGCGACATTTTATCAGGTTTGAATGCAAATATAATAATTATCTATTGAGTTGCGCACATTAGTATTCTAGCTCATAAAGCCAGCATTTTGACACTCAACTCTCTCAAAATATCTGCCTCAGTTGCTCCACCTGCTATGATGCCCTTAGATTGTAAATCTGCCTGTCGCAAGAGTTCTATGGCTTGCACCAAGCTACTAAGGGAGTAATTTTCCATCATTTTTCTGTAATCTTTCAGTACGTAAGGGCTTACTTTGAGGGCGTTGCTCAGGCCGGTATCAGAGCGGTCTTTTTGTTGATAGGCAATCAGCACTTTTGCAAAAAAACTAAAAAGTAGTGCTAAGGTAGGGATAAGGGGTTGCTTTTTAGGATTGGCAGCCCAGTACCTGATGATTTGCTCTATTTTGAGGGCATTCCGCTCGGCAAGTGCTTTTTGAAACTCAAACACATTAAAATCACGGCTGATACCCACATTTTTTTCTATGGTCAGCGCATTGATAGGTTCAGCAGGATTTTGTGAAAGCAAAAGTTTATCTAGTTCTTGGTGCATTTTTGCCAAATCTGCACCTACTGCTTCTACCAAAAGCTGAAGTGCGTCAGGCTTGATACTGTATTTTTTTGCTTTGAGGTAATTACTCACCCAAGGAGCTACTTGGTTGTCATAAAGTTTTTTTGATTCTACTACCACACCACTTTTCTCGAGGGCTTTGTAGATTTTGGTATTCTTTGCAAGGCTTTTGTATTTAAAGTTAAGCACCAAAATAGTACTAGGCGACGGGCGTTCTAGGTACTTCAGGAGGCGTTCTGTAGCTGCCGCTTTGTTCCAGTCGGACATTTGTTGGAGCTCTTTTACTATCACTACCTGCTTATCAGCCATCATCGGAAATCTATTGGCTTGCCCAAGAAGAGACATCATATCGGTATCTCGCCCATAGAATACTACTTGATTGAAACTACGTTCTGAGGGTGATAATACATTTTGCTCTATAAAATCGGTAATGGCATCAATGTAATAAGCCTCCTCGCCATGCAAGAAATACACGGGTGCATATTTTTTCTCTTTGAGATCTTTGAGTACAGCATCGGGTGTTTTTGGCACTGCTTTGTGTTTTTGTTTGTCAAATGGTCAATTTAAAGGCTACTCAATAAAAACAACCCAGACTCATAGAACTAGCAGTTTTTTCATTGAGAAATACCTTGTGTAGGGCAAATTTATCGAAAAACTGTGAATTTTCGGATGTATTTGGGGTAGAGAGTGCTTATTTCTTTGCTTACAGAGTCTGGTTTATGCACAAAAAAACCCATTCACATTGATAGCTACATCTGCAATTTGAATGGGAGTAACCTTTAAAGATAGATTTTATCAACTTCCTATCACTACACACCTCTCGTTAAGTATGTCAACTTCTACGGTTTTGTATTTTACATCTTTTTTGACCTTACCATCTGTATATTTTACCGTTATGCGGTCGTTGCGCCTGTAGAGCTTTTGCGATTTGATAGGTTGCTGCTTTTCTCTGGGTGCTTCTTCTTCCTCATCTGTTCCAGCAAGTACCCCTGAGAGGGTATTAACCAAAGATTGTACCTCGGCTTTTTTCTCTTTGAGCGGCTGCACACGTGTACGTTGGCGTGTACGCGCTTCTTTCACTTGGCTTGGGTCTTCGGTGGGGAGGTCTGCTTTCATCAAGAAAGAAACCATACTAAGATTTACCTTTGCCAAGAAATTTTTGAAGAGCTCGAATGCCTCAAATTTATAAATAACCAAGGGGTCTTTTTGCTCATAGACTGCATTTTGTACGGATTGCTTTAGGTCGTCCATATCGCGGAGGTGTTCTTTCCATTCTTGGTCTATGATGCCCAATGTGATAGATTTCTCCATCACTTTGATAAGTTCAGTTCCTTCGCTTGCAAGCACTTTATCAGCATTGACTACTATGTGCATCACACGTTTTCCATCTGTCATCGGGATAATCCCTTCTTGGAATTGGTCGCCCCTAGCTTTTTTTACATTCTGGAAAAAGGGCAAGGCTTTTTCTATCACTGATTGGTTGCGTCTTTGGTATTTGCTGAGTGCCGATTGGTAGAGTTGTGCTGTCAGTTGGTCGGAGTCAATGGTTTCAAAAGCAGTTGCCTCTATTTGTGCTTCTATACCAAAGAGTGTAAGCACTTGAAGTTTGAAGTTTTCGTAATTATCGGGTCCTTGGTAGTTTTGTACAATGTCAGCACAAGTGTCGTAGAGCGTGTTCATGATGTCAAACTCGAGGCGTTCGCCAAAAAGTGCATTGCGGCGGCGTGCGTAGATGATCTCACGCTGCTGATTCATGACATCATCATATTCTAGGAGGCGTTTTCGGATACCGAAGTTATTTTCTTCTACTTTTTTCTGTGCTCTTTCTATGGATTTGGTCATCATAGAGTGCTGAATGACCTCACCTTCTTCTAGCCCCAGTCTATCCATAATTTTGGCCATACGCTCAGAGCCAAACAGACGCATTAGGCTATCATCTAAACTCACAAAAAACTGAGAAGACCCTGGGTCGCCTTGTCGTCCTGCACGCCCCCGTAGCTGTCTATCTACACGGCGCGATTCGTGGCGTTCTGTACCCAAGATGGCCAAACCGCCTGCCTCCTTAGACTCAGGTGTTAGTTTGATGTCTGTACCTCTACCGGCCATGTTGGTAGCTATGGTAACTGTGCCTGGTTTACCTGCTTCTGCCACGATTTCGGCTTCTTGTTGGTGTCTTTTGGCATTCAGGACTTGGTGTGGTATTTTCTTCATAGTAAGCATACGGCTGATTAGCTCAGAGCTTTCAATAGAAGTAGTACCTACCAGCACAGGTCTTCCTTTATCAATCAATTGTTCTACGCTGTCTATCACTGCTTTGTATTTTTCGCGTGTAGTTTTGTAGATAAGGTCGTTTTCATCTTTCCTAGTGATAGGCACATTGGTAGGAATTACGACTACATCTAGCTTGTAGATGTCCCAGAGTTCTCCAGCTTCGGTTTCGGCCGTACCCGTCATACCTGCTATTTTGTGGTACATACGGAAGTAGTTCTGGAGCGTGATGGTGGCATAGGTTTGAGTAGCCTCTTGAATACGCACATTTTCTTTGGCTTCAAGGGCTTGGTGCAAGCCGTCAGAGTAGCGTCTGCCCGACATAATACGGCCTGTTTGCTCATCTACAATCTTTACTTCGTTATCTATAATGGTATAATCTACTTCTTTTTCAAAGAGTGTATATGCCTTCAAAAGCTGATTGACAGAGTGAATACGGGCAGCTTTGACAGAATAGTCGTTTAAGACAGCCTCCTTTTTCTCGAGTTTTTCTCTTTCAGTAAGGGTGCTATTTTCCTCTAGTTGTGCTACGGTCAGTCCAATATCAGGCAAGATGAAGAAATTAGTGTCTTCTCCTTCTTTAGTGATAGAGTCTATTCCTTTTTCAGTGAGGTCTATTTGGTTATTTTTTTCATCAATAGTAAAATAGAGCGGGGCATCAGCCTCAGGCATGAGTTTGGAGTTGTCTTGCAGGTAGATATTTTCAGTTTTTTGCATCAAAACCTTCATGCCGGGCTCACTGAGGAACTTAATCAGGGGTTGAAATTTGGGCATTCCTCGGTGTGCTCTGAAGAGTGGCAAACCTGCTTCTTTTTCATTGCCTTCTTTGATGAGCTTTTTGGCTTCATTGAGGTAGCCCATTACCAATTTGCGCTGCGCTTCTACTATTTTGGCTATTCTTGGTTTAAGTTCGTGAAATTCATGCTCATCGCCTCTTGGTACGGGTCCTGAGATAATCAAAGGCGTACGGGCTTCGTCGATGAGTACTGAGTCCACCTCATCAATCATTGCATAGTGATGTTTGCGCTGTACGAGCCTATCTACTTCTTCGGTCATGTTGTCACGAAGGTAATCAAAGCCAAATTCATTGTTTGTACCATAGGTGATGTCTGCAAGATATGCGTTGCGTCTTTCTTGAGTATTGGGCTGATGCCTATCTATACAGTCTGTGGTCAGTCCATGAAATTCAAAAATGGGTGCCATCCATTCGGAGTCACGCCTAGCGAGGTAGTCATTGACTGTTACAATGTGTACGCCTCTTCCTGCAAGGGCATTGAGGTAAGCAGGCAAGGTTGCTACAAGGGTTTTACCTTCGCCTGTTGCCATTTCAGCTACTTTTCCTTGGTGCAGTACTACTCCTCCGATGAGCTGTACGTCATAGTGGAGCATGTTCCATTCTATTTCATTGCCAGCAGCCATCCAACGGTTTTGCCATACAGCCGTATCGCCTTCTATGCTGATATGCGCTTTGGAAGCAGCTAATTTTATGTCAAAATCCTGGGCAGTAACCTTGATTTCTTTATTTTCTTTAAAACGCCTAGCGGTTTCTTTAACCACAGCAAAACCCAGCGGAAGCACCTCATCAAGTATTATTTCTAATTCGCGGTTACGGTCTTCTTCAAGTTTATCTATTTGGTTGAACAGGTCTTCTTTCTCTTGGAGATTGAGCGCAGGGGCTTGTGCTTGTTGTTTTAGTACTTCTATTTGAGTATCAATGCTTGATAATCTCTGATTGATAACCTCTTTAATTTCTTGTGTTTTGCCTCGTAGCTCGTCATCAGATACGGTATCTTGTGCAAGTTTTTTCCACTCTTGATTGATTTTTTCTACGTAAGGCAGGAGGAGTTTCATATCTCGCTCCGATTTTGACCCAAATAACTTGGTAATGGCTTTATTGACAAATTTAAGCATAGATGCTTTTTTTATGTTTTGATTGTTAAATACAAATTTGATGGCTACTTATGTTAAGCTAAAAAACTTATCACTTTACCTAATATGCAAAAATACATTTTTTTTGTTGAGTATTGAAATAGATTTCTGACATCTCTCTACAAAAATATAATACATCTCGAGCTTGTAGGGGTGTGAATAAGCAAGTCAAAGCATTTTTTTAGTCAAGTATTAATTTTTATTTTTTAATGTTGCCAAATCTTACACCAACTATAAAAAAACAGACAAATTGTCAGAGTAATTTCCTAAACATCAGTTAGTAAGGAATTAAAACTACATAAAGTAGTCCTTTTCTTTTTGTAAGACATTGACTATCAATTGATTATTGGATATATATCAATCACTTCTCTTTGAGCAGGGTGCATTAGTTTTTACTCTGTATATATTCATCTAACATTCTAATACTTTCGCTAAAATCGAAAGCCTCATTGACGAGGTAGTAGTTTTGCGGGTCAGTAGTATAGTCATAGGCAAACTTGGCAAAATCAAGGCGTGAGGCTTCAAAATCAAATATTTTAGCCATTGCTAACATTTGTGAGGAACTAAGACAGCGTGTTCTTACGATTTGCTTGGCAACGATTAAGCGGTCATCTTCAGAATCTTTGTTTAAGATGCTTTTTTTTACATCTTCAAATGCTCTGCTATCCATAGGCACATAGCAAGGTGGAGTGTGGCGTGAGGAGGGTTGCTGTGTGGTGGTGGTGGTTCTTCTGTTGCTTGGATTTGGGTAGCTGCGTGGGTTAGTATGTCCCCTAGAATTTACTGTAACATGTATGCCATCTCTGCCTATTCTGAGGTCAAAAGCGGGGTTGCTGGTGGGGAGTTCGTCTTCGTGGTAAGTTACCGTTTCTTGTTCAGCACTTTCAGGAGTGCTATCAAGCGGTATATCGCCATAGTATTTGAATCGATATTCTTCTTTTCTATTTTTTCCTATCCCAAAGGTTACCTCACGTGAGAGGCCATCGGCAGCATAAATAATTTTATTCAATTCGCCTAGGCTTTCGTTTTCAAAAACCACTTTAAACTGCCATGAGCGTCCGCGAAGCGCGGTTACTTTCACATTTTGGGTAGCTTGGTTATTTTGACGCACACCATTGACGACAAGCCAAAAACGCTCACCATTTTCAGAAAAGACAATGACATTCATGGTTGGAGTATGCTGTGCGTAGCCTTGCCCAACAAGCAACGTGGATAAAAATAATATTGAAAAAAGATACTTTTTCATCTTGACAAGGTTTAAGGTAGTGATGATGTTTTGAAAGAACTTAAACTCATAACTTGTAAGTCAAAAAAACGTACGCACAAGTTGAGAAACGAGTTAGTGCATCTATTCATTTTTGACTGTTAAAGAGATGATAACAGCTTGATTAAAAATACAAAAGCACAAAAGACAGGTATTACTTGCATTTTGTGCTTCAAACATCAAAGTTTTGGAATAATTGATTTATTCTTCTTCATTTGTGATGGCTATCTCTACACGCCTATTTGCTTGCTTGTCGGCGGGCCCTCGCTCATAAGCTACTTTAAGGCGTTCTTCGCCATAACCTGCCGTAGAGATACTGCCAATATCAATTCCTTTGCTTACGAGATATTCTTTCACGGTACGTGAGCGGTTGCGTGAGAGCTCGAGGTTATCTGCATTGGTGCCATCTGTATCAGTGTGTCCTTCTAGTCTAATTTTTATATTTTTATATTTTTTATTGAGTTTGAAGATAAGATCTGCTAGTTCATCTAAAATCCCAAAAGATTCAGGACGGAGGGTGGCTTTTCCAGAGTCAAAGAGCACCTTACTAGCAGCTTCTATGATTTTCTTTTCTTCCTTGGTAACCAATTCTGGGCAGCCTTTATTTTCTTTGGGGCCGGGTACATCGGGGCAGAGGTCATCTCTGTCGATAGTGCCATCATTGTCGCGGTCGCCAAGTCCTTTGTCGGGGCAGCCTTTGAGCGAAACAAGCCCTGGTTCGTCGGGGCAGTCATCTTCGTGGTCAAGCACAGTATCTCCATCACGGTCATTGCAGCCAAAGTATTTTTTGATACCGGGGTGGTCGGGGCATTTGTCCACAATATCAGGGATACCATCTCCATCTCTGTCAGGCAGACAACCCCACTCATCTACCCCAATAAATACCTCTACTTTTTCTTTTGCACCGTTTACTTCTACATCTGCCTCATAGGTGAGGTTGGTTAGCTGCCCTCGTTTGTAGTTCATAATGCTGTCGTTGGTAGCTTTGATTTGTGTTTGTTCGGCAGAGAGTTTCTCAACTTTTCCGCCGGCTTCTTTAATCATAGCGCGGTTGGCTTTGTCTAATCTACTGATTTCTATCAGCAAACGTCTTCTTCTTAGTTCAAAATTGCCTTTTATATCTACTATTTTTACAGGGATTTCTTTTCCTTTTACACTCACGATAAATTCTTGTCCATTCAGGTTAATATCTGTATCTGGGCATTTATCTCTCACATCGGGTACACCATCACCATCTCTGTCTTCTTTGTAATAATTAGAGACTGTGATATTTTGTGCTAAGAGGGTTTGAGTAGCAGACAAGAAAAGTAAGCAGAATAATAAATTTTTTATAGTGTAGATGTTCATAAGAATATTAATTTAGAAAAAATAACAGATTAGCACTGTTTTAGAAACTCACAAAGGTAGTTCCTTATTGTTTTATGTACTTGCTTACTAGGATTCAAATGAATCGTTGTGTGATAATTTTGCTTAACAGCAGTTTAACATTTCTCTCAATTTTTGAAGCCGCACTGTCAAGATTTGCTTTTGAAAGCACTCCTCAGGCACTCTTTGCGTCGATGAATGAAAAAAAATCTTTTATTTGATAAAATCAAGTTTTTTTTGCATAATTTTGGGCTAAAAGAATTAAAAAAAACATTGACCCTAAACCTATGCACAAAGATACTTATTTGATGGTGGTAGAAGATGACTTTGTGATAGCGCACGAGTTAAAACTCATGCTTGAAAAGTTAGGGTATATTGTGCTGCCTTTTGTACACCAAGCAGAAGATTTGCCAGAGGCACTACTCACCCATCACACAGATTTGGTTTTGCTAGATATTGACTTGGCGGGCAAACTAGATGGAATTGACTTAGCTCCCAAACTCAAAAGCGAGTTTCAAGTGCCTTTCATTTATCTGACTGCCAAAGTAGATACTGCCACACTTAGCCGCGCTGCCCTTACCGAACCCGAGGGCTATCTTGTGAAGCCTTGCAGAGAAGATGAACTCAAAGCTACTTTAGAAATGGCACTTTATAAAAGCCAAAAAAAACAATGGAGTAAGCTTGAAAATACACTTTCAGAGCGGCAGAGCATTTTTGTTAAAAACAAAAATCGCCTTGAGAAACTCCAACTAAGTGAAGTGCTTTGGATAGAAGCAAAAGACATTTATTGTGTGCTACACACTGCCCAAGGGCAATTTGTGATAAGCCATACCCTCAAAGCACTCGAGAATATACTACCTACTAAGCAGTTTATCAGAATACACCGTTCATACATGGTTGCCATTGAGAAAATTAATGCTCTGGAAGACAATAGCGTTTTAATTGGAAAGGACTATATACCCATAGGCAAAACGTACCGTGAAAAACTACTCGAGCAGCTCTCTATCCTTTGAAAAGTCTTGCTTCTCTAACTAGGCAAAAATAAAGTGTAATTCAAATTATCGCTGATTAATTCCTTTAAGCCTTCTTCCGTACATAGAAGAGGGTTGCTGAGACGCTCAGAAGTAGTTCCAATTGGCAACTGATTATTTTATGTTGGACTTCTACTTGAATCAACCTAAAAAAATACTAGAACAATTTTTGCTAAAAGTAAAGTATTGGGTTGTTTTTTGGTGATGAATTCAACTAGCTCAACACAAGCACAAAAATAAATTTTACTTTCTTTGTGTTTTGGTATATTAATGGTTAATTTTACGAAACTAAGTTGCCAAAAAACAACCCAACTTAAAAATAAATAATACAAGTGCAACTAAACACAGTAATGCAAAGGTTTTTATACTTTTATGTTCTCATCATTGGATTCAATTTCGTACATCTTCAAGCCGTATGGGGACAGACTGACTATGGGATTAATGAAAAAACGCAATACATCGCCAGATTCATTAGTTTTATGAAGTGGCCAAAGCAATCACTCAATCACTCCAGAGGAGTCTTTGTGGTTGGGGTGGTCTGCGATAATCCTACCATCTTTGAAGAAATAGCCAGCAATCTGGAAAGACTTACTTACCAAAACAGAGAGGTAGAAGTCAGGCAAATCACACAAATCAATCAAATAGAGTATATTCCCATCATTTACATTACCAACCATAGTGCTATGCTGAGTGGTGAGATAATTCGCCGAGTAGGTGAAAGGTCTATCTTGCTTATCAATGAAAGTAAAAACTTAGCAGGAAAAACCGAAGCGGATATCAATCTTGTAAAACCTACACAAAAAGACAAATGGCTCTATGAAATTGTGGTAGAGAAAATTAGGCTTAAAGGTATCACTGTGCCACCTATCATAGAAAATGAAGGAAAAGTAATCTCACTCTCCAACGAAACCACCAAAATAATTAGAATACCGGGCCCCACAGAAACTAAGGTAGAAAAAGTTTATGTAGAAAATAAAGAAGCTGAGGCAGCTATCAGAGAGCTTGAACTTAAAAACAAACGCATGAAGGAAGAACAAGAAAAAGCACTCAGAGAGCTTTCAAGTAATCCTGAATTTGCAGAAGAATACCAAATATACTTAGATTCGCTCCGTAAAATACGCAACCAAGACAGCCTCATTTTAATCAATCTTCAAGCAAGAGTAAATGCTGACAAAGCTACCCTACAAGCCAAAGAAGCCGAAAAAACAGCCGCCCTAGAACAACAAAAAACAAAAGATGCCGAACGAAAAACGCAACTTGCTATCTTAGGAGGCTTGGTGATGTTGTTGCTCTCACTTTCTCTTATCTTCTTTACCAATAGCCGCAGACGCAAACGCATCATCAATGAACTTGAGCAAACCAAAATAGAACTCTCTGACAAAGCAACCGCACTCAACAAACAAAACGACAAACTCGAGCAGGCTAACGTCTTGATGGACCAAAAGAACGAAGAACTCGAAGAACAAAATAAAAAAATCACAGACAGCATCCGCTATGCCGAAACCATACAAAAGGCAATGCTACCTAGTGAAGCTATCTTTCAAGAAACTTTTGAAGACCATTTTGTGATTTATGAGCCCAAAGATATTGTATCAGGCGATTTTTATTGGCTTACTCAATTGGAAGAAAAAACACTCATTGCAGTAGTAGATTGCACAGGACACGGTGTTCCAGGGGCGTTTATGTCGACAATTGGGGTAGATTTGCTCAACGAAATTGTTAATAAACAGCGTGAGTTCAGCCCCGCCAACATACTAGAGCTACTCCACAATGGTATCTTTGAGCGACTCAGACAAAACGACACCAATAACCGAGATGGTATGGACGTTTGCCTATGCCTTATCTGCCCTGCCAATAATAACCAATTTCTTGTAACCTTTGCGGGTGCCAAACGCCCACTCTACTATATCCAAGACAATGAGCTCAAACGCATCAATGGAGACAGTAAATACATAGGAGGCATCAAAAAGAACAAACAAGATTTCCAAAATTACGACATCATTCTCAAAAAGGGAGATACACTCTACCTCACTACCGACGGCTATGCTGACTCTCCCAATGCCAACAGACGTAAGTTTGGAAGCATGCGCTTCCAAGAAATGCTCAATACACATCATAACAAATCGCTCACTATTCAAAAGGAAATTTTCTTGTCTGAGCTCAATGAATACCGACAAGATACCCCCTCGAGAGATGACATTACTTTTGTGGCAGTAAGGTTGTGATGCACTAAGTGAGGCATGTGTTTATCAACCGTTTGCACCGCCTCTCTGCCCTACCATATCTGCAAATTGAAACTAACCTACCCCAAAACAAACAAAAAAAGAGAAGCCACTTACACTAAAATTTCTTTTGGTACAATAATGGTTTAGCACAATACAAGTTTATCTATCTTATTATCTTTGATTACTCTAAAAGACAAATAATTTGGTATCTTGGCTAAAAATTATTATATTTCTGCCATATTTCAGTAAAATTGCACCCAAAAATTAAAAATGATGAACCAAATCTGTACTACTCTTGGCTAAAATATACCTACCAAACTGTACAGTCTTAAAGAAAATATGACTAAATGCATACATTACATATTGATTTGTATTGGTTGGACTCTCCTCTTTGACAATCCGCTCGCCGCTCAGAACAGCATCAAAGGGAAAGTAATAGACGACCAATCTAACCCTATTGCAGAGGCATTAGTATCTGTTAATGGTAGTCAATTTGTAACCACAAGAAATGATGGCTCTTTTGTGATTCCGCCAGCCGTTGCCGATAAGCCCGAGGTGGTAAAGGCAAACAAACAAGGACTTATTTTAAAAGACTGGACCTTCCAAGCAGGTGAAGTAAAGGTAATTATGACCCCACCCAGCACCATTAAAGGGCGAGTACTAAGCAACCGCACAGTGCCCGTAGAAGGTATCAATGTATTGCTTTTTGGTGTGCGAGGATTAGAAGCTGTGAAAAGTGATGCCAATGGATACTTCTCTATGGTTGTACCTCAAAATACTCCTATCAATAAAAATAGTCGTTTTATTGTGTTTGACCCTGCTAGGCTCAAAGGCACTGCCAACTATGAAGTAGAAATGAGAGAAGGCCTAGTGTATCTTTTTGTGGATATTCCGCCACTACCTGTAAGAACCGTAAGAGTAATTGATGAAACCCAACAAGCACTCGCCAATGTCAATGTAGTGATTGATAAGCAAAGCTATACCACCAACCAAAAAGGCGAGGTCAATCCTCAGACAGCTACCAATTTTAGCGAATTTCAAGTGAAAAATTATTTTATCAAAAATCTCACTTACAATGATGTAGAGAGTACAATGGAGATTACGGCCCGAGTTATGGAGCTAGGCGAAACCGAGGAGCAAAAAGCCTTGACTACCATTGACGACAAGAAGGTAACACTCTCCTTTGCCTTTGGCTCACTTACCGAAGAAAATCAGGCTTTAACTACCAACATTATAAATATAGAAACACGCCTCGCTAGTGATAATATCACACCCGAGCAGCGAAGACAGCTCCAAGAACAACTCAAAATACTCAAAGAACAACTCTCCCAAAATCAGAAAGCACTCGGCTATGTGAGGGAGCAAGCCCAAGATGCCGTTCTTGAACTCGAGAAACTGCTCACTACTCAAAAAGGATTGACAGAAAATACACAAAAAAAATTAGAAGAGACCGAAGAACTGAAAAAAGAAGCAGAAGATAAAGCACAACTGCTCAATCAGTTGGCGCAAAGAAATTGGATTATTTTTGTTGTCATTGCTCTAGCACTCATAAGTATTGCAGTAATTCTGTTTGTAAACTACCGCCAAATACGCAACAAGAAAAATGAACTTGATGAAAAGGTAGAAGAAATCAACAAAAAGAATGATGAACTTGCCGAAAAAGTCCAAGAAATCAATCAAAAAAATGAAATGCTAGAAGAGTCTGCTACTATCATGGACTTGAAAAACAAGCAAATCAATGATAAAAATGAGCAGCTTCTAGTCAAAACCGAAGAATTAGAAGAAAAAAACAAGCACATCACAGATAGTATCCGCTATGCCGAAACTATACAGCAGTCTATCTTGCCAGACATTGAGCAAATGAAGACCCTGCTGCCTGAGATGTTTGTTTTTTATAAGCCCAAAGACATTGTGAGTGGTGATTTTTACTGGTTCAGTGCCAAAGAAGATATTATACTGATAGCTGCCGCCGACTGTACGGGCCATGGCGTGCCAGGCGCATTTATGACCATGATGGGAAGCTCTATTCTCAACCAAGTAGTCAATGAGAGCAATATTACAGACCCTGCCGAGATTTTAGACTTGCTCAATGCCAACGTACAAGCTAACCTCCACCGACAAACCTCTCACGAGCAACGGGACGGTGATGGCATGGATATTTCTATGCTCAGAATAGACCTAAAAAACAGCGAGATTACCTTTGCAGGAGCAAAAAATCCGCTCTACTTAGTGCAGGAAGGTGAATTGCTGTATTACAAAGGTTCTAATATCTCTATTGGAAGTGTGTTAAAAAGTAAACACAAAAAATTTGAAAGCCGTACCATCAAAGTAAACGGAGGAGAAATCGTATATTTAGTTTCAGACGGCTTTCAAGACCAGCTAGGCGGCAACAAGTATGAAGACAAGCCCAAAAAAAAATTTATGAAAACACGCTTCATCAAGCTACTTTCAGAACACAACTACCTGCCTTTTGAGGAGCAGTACCAAGTATTGGAAAGAGAATTTGAAGAGTGGAAAGGCAGCAACAGTCAGACTGATGACGTGGTAGTGATTGGATTTAAAATACCTAAACAACTTCTCAACAATTATACTAGCTCTAGCAATCAGACCTTACTCACGCGCAATTGGTAGGCAGTAGTGTCAAGCACTAAACCTACCGCTTCTAGTAGCTGCTTTACTTTTTGGGGCTGATTGGGGAAGTATGCCTCCAGCAAAGGTATAATCTGTTGGTTGAATACTTCTACAATACTCTGCTCATCTTTTTGCATAAAAAAAGTGTGCCCTATCAAAAAATCTGTACGCTGCCATATTTGATAAATCTGCTCGTTTAACTGCTGAAAGACAACTTTAAGTCGTTGGTTTTCAATTAATTGCACATCAGGAAATACCGACTCAAATACAAATCTTCGCCGCATGGCTACATCAATCAATGTGAGTGATTTATCGGCAGTGTTCATTGTACCAATAATATAGAGGTTGGGCGGAATGCCCAGTTCATCACCCGAAGCAAGGGTAAGTATCATTTGATTACTTGCGCCGAGTCTTTTATCAGGTTCTATCAGGGTGATAAGTTCTCCAAAAACAGCCGAGAGGTTTCCCCGGTTGATTTCATCAATGACGAGTACAAAATTTTTGAGTTCGCGTTTGCCTTCTTGGGCAGGGGCAGGGTATTTGTAAGTTTTGAGCGACTCTACTACGGCTTGGTAGTATTTTTCATTGAGTGCCTCTTTGATGGCTTTACCCTCATACAGCGCTTTGAGCTTACGAAAAGAAAGCACTCTTTCCTCTTCTTTGATAATATCATTCTTGGTACGGCGGCGATACAGCAGGGCGTCTTCGCGAATATCGTAGATGATAATAGATTTAAAAATTCTGTGCTGATTTTCAAGAGCGATTTCTATTTCTTCTGTTTCGGGGTCTAGGGCTTGTGAAAGAAATAAATTAAACAAATCTTCAAAAGCCAGTGGAGGGCTTGCCTTCGCTTGGGTATAGTCTTCATAATTTTTGCGTGCCTGTCTTACAAGCTGCTTAAAAATCCCTTCTTTTTTCTCGAAAAGTAAAGTAGATGCCTGTGTATTGGGGCGTAGCCCTTGCACAAAATCTTCGTAGCTATAGCCTGCATGGAAAGTAACTAGCACCAGTTGCTCATTTTCTTGAAGTTGCTGCAAAAGCGCATTTCTGTCTTTTGCGTTGAGCTGTGCTATAGTCTGAATGGGAGTTGAACTTGTCAGCGAAAGCGCATATTGGAGAGCTTTATAAGTTTTGCCCGTTCCTGGTGGTCCATAGAGAATAAGGTTCAAGGGCAGTTTTTTTTCTTGAATTTGCCAAGGCTGTTGTGGAGTATCTTCTACTAAATTATGCATCTTTTTGTGTTGTGAATTACTTAGATTTTTTTCATGCCTTTGGTCTTGATTGGTATAGCATTATTGCAAATTCTTCCACCCATTTTGCAACCTTATCCACCAAATTGTTATCGCAAAAATAAAAGTAATGCCATTTGCTAAGATAATGGCTAAATCGCCCAACATTATGCCATATACAAACCAAAGCAGAATTCCTACATTCAATACAGAATACATGATGAGCGAAATTCCATTTGTATTGCGTGTTTTGATGGTCTGAACGGCTTGAGGTAGAAAAGCAAAAGTAGTAAAACAAGCAGCCAACAATCCTAAAATTTGTACTTCACTCATAAAATAGTATTAAATGTTGAGTTAATAGGTCTTAATCTATTGCAAAGCTATAGAATTTACACACCATTGCAAAATACAAAACCCTTTGTTGTATCTGAATGTAAGGGAGGGTTTAATAAATAACCTACCCACTCTGTACTAGGAACGAGGTAGCTCAAAGCGACCCCGTCCCTGATTAGCAACAAGCCTGAATCTGATTTGGGTATAGTATTTCCTGTTTACTCCCTTAATTATATTGCTTGGTGGGCAATCAATCTATTTTTTGTCATCAATATTTTTAGTAATTTTGAGATGATTAGTGTATGCTACTGATGCTTGTATTTATTGCGTGGCTTTTTCTTTGGATACTTCTTATCACACATACTAAAAACCCATGACACAATTAAAATATCAATTCAAAATTATATTATATTTGCTTACCATATGGGCAGCAGGACTTTCAAGTGGCTTTACACAAGAAATAAAACAAACTGGACTTAAAGTAGATAGACTTCAAAAAAAAATATACATTCAATACCAAATTACTGACCCAAGCCCACTCATTTATGAATACGACATAAAGCTAGAGTACTCTCAAGATGCGGGCATCACCTACAAAGGGCCGCTTACTTTTCTGGAAGGACATTTTGGGCCGCAAATCATAGCAGGCAGCCAAAAAACCATTGCTTGGAATTATCTCCAAGAAGACCCTGATTTTTATGGTATGAATGTGCGCTTCAAGATATTGGCAACCTATCAAAAAAGTGTACTCAATCTTAAAGGAATGGAAGGCGCGCTCTATTCTATGCTTGTGCCTGGCTGGGGCAATGCTAAGGTAAAGTTTCAAAAGCACAAATACACGTGGCTAGGCGTTGGGCTAACAAGCTATGGCTTGCTGGGCACGGGCCTCTTTCTGAAAGCCCAATCTACTCAAAATTATAGAGCCTATCAAGGTGCTGCCAATTTTGATGAAGCAAATCCTTACTACCTTACTGCCAACAAGCAGCTCAAGTGGGCAAAGGGCCTATTACTGACAGGTGGTCTGATTTGGCTAGGTGATGTGCTGCAAGTAGCATGGCGAGGACTTAAAAATCAAAGACAAAAAAAACGTATCCTGATAAAGAATCAGCCTTTTGGAGGTGCATGGAACTGAGCTAAGATAAGTTCAAGAAAATGGTTCTCTGACAATTTTTGTGGAAATCTGTAGCAGCGGACTTCTAGTCCGCTGGCATTTATGTTCTAAACAGTATTTAGCTCATCTTATCGCGCACCATCACAAAAATTGTCAAAGAATCAAAAAATTAAGAAAAAGCAAATACAGCAGAGTTTAGTAAAGAGTAAAAAATAACTTTTACATTTTTATTGCCTAAGTTATTGATAATGAATGTATTAAAAGCTCAGATTTCACAACTTATAACTCACATCTTACTTATCAAGGTATGGATACACTTTTTTACAAAATTTTATTACTCTTTATTGGGTTGGGTTTCCTTTTTCTTCAATCAAGGGAGTTCAAATCCTCGAGAGTTCATCTTGTCGCACATCATCAATGGAGATATTTTTCCAACTGGCTAGGCACAGTGCCTGCTGCTGATTGGCTCTCTCCTTCTGTATATCCTTTGCGACTGCTTCGCATCAAATGGCAAACTTTGGTGGCACTTTCTGAGCAGGAGCTACAGCAACTTGGGCAAATACTCAGCAAAAGAAAACAACAACTGTTAGTTATTTTTCCAGTTTTTACGCAACCGCCTGTACCTACACTTGCTACTTGGCATAGGTTAAAAGCATTGCCTATTTACTATTGTGAGCTAAGTGCCGAAGAAACCGAAGAATCTCTCCAAAGCTGGAAGCAAGCAGAGAGAGTGGAGAATTTGCAAAATATGCAATATTTTTTGGAAACACTCAAAACTGAATTTCCATCTATGCAGTACTTTGTCTGGGGGGCATTTGCTAACCCTAGCACAGACAAAGAGACTATTTGGAACATGCTCTTGGTACAGTTTCAAAAATACTGGCAGGGCTATGTGGTCATCATCAAAAATCCTACACCTGATAACTTTCAGGCCTTGGTACGTACCAAGTTTCCGATTGCTATTCATCTACATAGCCAAACCGAAAGTATGCAAGCGTGGCTTGAAGATTTTTTATTTCTACTCAAGGGTATTCAGCAACTGCCGCTCGCTTACCTGAGCCAACAAGAGCAGCATGTGGAGGTACTAGCTGCCGATAAACTGTTGGCGCGTTTGTTTTGGCGCAACCCTCGCTGGCAAGGCATTGGTTTAATGACTGAAAACAGCAAACTACAAGAAGGGATTTACGCTTGGCATTGGCAGAAAGATTGGGAAACAGGCATCATACTTATTAACAAAAGTGCTCAAAAACAAACGATTAGCACTAATACTTTTTTTCCTTCTTTTTTTTATCAAGAGTTGTATTACGAAGACCCCGACTCTGCTACCTTCAAAATAGCTACTCAAACATCTCAGGCTTTCAATAAGGTAGTGCTTCCCCCGCAAAGCATTGCCTTTTTGAGTAGTACCGCTTTGCCTTTTATTGGAGAGAATCTTTGGATTGATAGATTCGAGATACTCACCCCCTCACATCAAAAGATAGTTTTCCAGTTTCAACTTTTGCAAGATAGCTCTCAGCTTGTCTTTCGCTTGCTTGATTGGGAAGGCAAGGAAATTTACCATTGGCAAAAAAAAGCCCTCAAAGCAGGTTTTTATGAAATGCACTACCAAACACAAGCACTTTCAGAAAGTCATTACTTGTGTAGTATATCCTTAGAAGGGAAAAATTTCATCTATGATTTTGACTTTTTTCCACATTTAAAAATCAATTCGTAATGGGTGCAAGTCAAATTCTCCCTTTTTAGCCACCTCACCCCTTCCCTCTCCTCAAGAGCTACGATTAGGACACTTATCCCGTAAATAACTGATTATCAATAGGTTAAAATTTTATTTTGAAATGCAACTTGCTGGTAATCAATCTTTTAAAAAAAGTGTATCCTAATCGTAGCTCCTCAAGAGAGGGCATAAGGAAGTCAATGTGACTTGCACCCTTAGTAATGAGTTCTTCTCAGACTGCATACACTAAGTAAGAGATAGGTTGTTAAGTAGTCTAACCTTTAAGCAAGTATGTATGGTTTTTTTGCCGTTTTCTCCTTTCCAATTGAGGTGGAAGCAAGGACTGTTATGTCTAAATTTCAAAAAAAACGAATAAGAGTGCACCCCGTTGGTGCTAATGACCCTAATGTTTTGTAATGCCATATACAGAACGCCTTTACAAGGCTTTTTTGAACACTGTAAAAATCTGCTGTACTGTGTAGCCTTTAGACAAACCTTCAGATTTCTCCAGAATGACAGCTTAAAATTTTAATTAATTGATAACCAACAGCTTAAAACGACTAAAACTCAAAGATTACTTTATTTTTGAAGCCTTACTGATATATTTTTTGATAAGACACCAAGCTCTCATAGATATCTTCCGCTGTCAAGATTTGGTCAAAATTTGCTTTGCCTATCTTGGCTAACAAACTTGCTTGGATTCTACCCTCTGAGTTTTTTTTGTCTTGCCGGGCAAGGCGAGCAATCTCTTCAAACTCTTTTGCTTGCAAATCTATGCGTGGGTAGATGCTCTTGAGATAAAACGTAATATTTTCTGAATCGTCATTAGACAAGTACCCTCTTTGTCTAGCCAGATAGCTTTCACAAATCATTCCGAGGGCAATCGCCTCTCCGTGTAGGCATCTTCTTGCTTGCTGCTCAAGCAGATAGCTTTCTACGGCATGCCCGATGGTATGCCCAAAATTAAGAATTTTTCTTAGCCCTTTTTCGGTAGGGTCTTCTGCCACTACTTTTGCTTTGATGGCAATAGAATGAACAATCAAATCGTGCCACGCCTTCAGATTGTGGGCATTCACGGTCAAGTTTTCCCATTGTACTGTTCCCCAATCTTTTTGTAGCAAATTCCATTGTGCAGCATCAGCAATGAGGCTGTGCTTAACTACTTCGGCAAAGCCTGAGCGCAATTCTTCAAAAGGCAGTGTTTGTAAGAACAATGGTTCAATCACTACCTTGGTAGGCTCACAAAAAACGCCAATATGATTTTTAAATCCCTGAAAATCAATGCCTAGCTTTCCCCCCACACTGGCATCAACCTGCGATAGGAGTGTAGTAGGAATTTGGATAAAGTCAATCCCACGTTTGTAAGTAGCTGCACAAAATCCACCCATATCTCCTATGACCCCTCCGCCAAGGTTCAGCAAAACTGCCTTGCGGTCGGTTTCGGCTTGGGTGAGTGCTTGCCAGATGTGCTGGCAGGTAGCAAGGTTTTTATGTATTTCGCCCGAGTGAATTGCTATGTGCTGATAGGGCAGGGTGAGTGCTTCCTCGAGCAGGGGCAAGCAATTTTGCTGCGTATTTTCATCAGTCAATATCCATATTTGAGAATAGTTTTTTTCAATCAGGTATTGATTGAGTGTAATCAATGGACTTTCAATGATGAGATAAGAAGGCAAATGAATAGTTTTCAATGTTCAATGCTTATTTGTGGGTGAATAGATGTTATTGATTATCTTCTTCTTTTTGTGCAAAATCTTGTAATTTGGGTAAATCCTCTAGGCTATTCAGCCCAAAGTGTTCCATAAATTTACGACTTGTACCATACAGAATGGGTTTGCCAGGGCTATCTTCTTTTCCTTTGATGGTGATAAGTTCTTTTTCTAGCAGCCGCTGCACGGCATAGTCAGAGGAAACGCCTCTGATATTTTCAATGTCTGTGCGTGTAATGGGCTGTCGGTAAGCAATGATGGCAAGCGTCTCGAGGGTAGCTTTGGTAAGTTTCTTTTTAGACTTTTGTTTCAAAAGTAGGCTTATGCCTTCGTGATACTCGGGCTTGGTAAGAAACTGATACCCTCCCGCAATCTCAACAATATGGAAGGCAAATTGCTCGTCAGTATATTTCCAGACGAGTCTTTGAAGCGTATTTTCAACATCTTCTTTTGGTACTTCGTTGTTGAGTAGTTCTTCTAGGCAAGCATTTATTTCAGTGATAGAAATAGGCTCACTGGCGCAGAATATCAATGCTTCTATATGGTTTTCTAAAAAGTTCAAGGTTTTTTGTTTTAGTAAGAAATAAATTTTTTCAGCTTTGTGCTACTTGTTACTTTTGTTTTTTGAGGCAAGGTACAATGGTTTGGGCTTAGCAAAGATGGGGAGTTTGTGGTATCTCCTAGTCCATCAACGAGAAAGCCTTTGTGCAGTACGGGCTTAGTAGCACTTGCCTTTTCCTACGCACAAAATTTACAGAGAGTACAAAAGCCTAAATTAGCACATTAGCTCGCCTTTTCGCGAACATAATGTCGTTAGTAAGATGTGAGTTATAAGTTGTGAAATGTAAGTTTTTAATACATTCATTATCAATAACTTAGGTAACAAAAATGTAAAAGATATTTTTTACTCTTTACTTATCAGTTTTTCTCTGTTTGGTTACGTAATTTTTCAACTTGTTCAACAGCCAAACCAGTTAGACGGACTATCATTTGATTGTCTAAACCTTCCAAAATAGCATTTTTAGCAATCTCAATCTTATTTTCCTCAACTGCCGTTTCCATTGCGGTTTCAATGGCACTTTTCATACCCCAATACTGAATGAGGTTTTCTTCATAAATGGCTCTTTGCTCAGCACTTAAACCTGCTATCTCTGCAGTACCGAAGGCTTTTTGAAAAATCGGCTCATTCAGAATAGCAGGAATATGGTCAAAGTTTTCTAAGTTTTTCAGAAAGTAGCACCACTTATCAAATTTGGTTTTGAGTTCGTGTTCTTGTAAACGAAACAAAGGCATTTGCAAAAACTTAAAGTGTAGTTTGTCAAAAAACAAATCTCCGTCTTGGTCTTTCAAAGCCACATCTCGCCTAAACTTACGCCTTTCCTCTGCTTCGTCATACTCAAAGTCAAGAACAGCCACGAAGTAAATAGGTTCTAACTTAAAACTCCATTCGCCTTGTTGGGCTTGGTCTCTGATTGGAAAAGTTACGTAAAATAAACTCCTATCTTTGAAGTATTTTACCTTTGCCTTTTGCATTTCTACGATAAATCGTTCACCTGAAAGAGCCTTGCAATGAATATCGAAAATAGCCTTTCTTTCAGCTGACAAATCTGCCAAATTTTCTACGTTGCGGAAATTCAAATCTGCAATTTGGTGATGTGCAGGCAAAAGTTGGTTCAAGAAATCAATCAAAAGGTCTTTATTAGCTTCTTCGCCAAAAAGTTTTTTGAAACCAAAATCTGTATAAGGATTGATATACTTTGCCATTGATATTTCGTTTTATTCTGTTGTAAAATGACGAATTTTTAGGCTGTTTATGAGTATTTATTTTGCCATTTCGGAAGTTAAGACTCATTAGTGGAGATGTAAAATATAATCTAACGTTGCGTATTGATTTGCTTTACACGAATTGAAGCAAAGTTTAAATTAGTTTTCATACACTCATTTTACAGTAAATTGAAATTTAGTACCATCAGGTAAATCTTTTATTTGTTTTGCTAAGTCGCCCGAAATTTTAATTTGCTCAATTTGTGAAACTTTACCGATATTTTCTAATTTATATTCTCCTCCAAAAACACTAGGAATTTTTAAACAGTATTTTTCTCCATCATTCAATTCTCCAACTGCTTCTTTGGCAATGTGTACTAAATTAGTCATTTCCCAGTCTTCAGAAAATTCCAAATCGCATACTAGGTTTTCATAATCTGATTGACAGTCAGCTATTTTTTCACAATACAATTCCTCTGGACAAATTCTCCAATACTCATTCTTAGTAGATTTAAAAATCACATTACCAAAATCATTTATTTTGATAATCTCGGTAGCTCTTACGCCCATCCAATTCCAAGATTCATTAACTGAAGTTAGCATTTCCTAAAATTAAGTATAACAACAACACAAAAAAACCTTACACAAACAATTTACTGCTTCGCCAATTTTGCCTCAATAGAGTGTCGTGTATGGGGTACGGCACGGAGTCGGTCTTTGGGAATGAGTTTACCTGTGTCGACACAGATGCCATACGTGCCATTTTTGATTCTGACGATGGCCATTTCTAGTTGTTGAATAAACTTTTGGAGGCGTGCAGCAAGTTGGTTCATATTTTCCTTTTCGCTTGCATCTGCGCTATCTTCCATCAATTTAGCCCCACCGATAGTTCCCTCTACCCCTTGGTCGTGCTTGCGACTGAGTCTTCCTTTGATGTAGGTAAGTTCGTTGCGTGCTTCTTCTAGCTTTTGGTTGATGATGTCTTCAAACTCTTTTAACTCTTCTGCGGAGTATCTTTGTTTTTCTTCGTTGTTCATAAGCTGTGGCGTGTATTTGATTTAAAATGTATAATTGGTAAATTGATTTCGATAATCTTTTGGGCAAAACTACTGATTTTGCCCCTCATAAACATCAATGGCTTGGCTAAGTTTAGCCAATTGATAAGTAATCAACGATTTAAGTTTCAAAAAAAGTTCTTTTTTAGCATTATCAATTACGGAGTTGGCTAATAGCCTTTCCTAAGAGCATAGCAAAAATATCACTGCTATTTTTGAGCACAAAAAATGGGTTTTTATCACGGTCTTTCTCAATTTCAAGCCCATTGGTAAACACCGTAAAATCTAAGATGCGGTTTAGCAATATAATTTTATCGCTTTTTTCGCCCCTAAAAAATATACGTTTATTGGTAAGGTAAAGTGTTCCTGTATCAAAAAGCTGCCATTCTTGGGTTGTCAGGTTTTTTTCGGCATCAACTGCATTGCGCCAATAAAGTCCTTTAGCTATTTTGAGTCGAAGCGTAGAGGCATTATAGACTTTCTGTTCTGCCATAATGTTTCGCTCATACCAAATCGTATTGTGTGCTGCAAAATAGCATTTTTCGCTTCGAGGGATATTAATATCTACTACTAACTCAGGCATTTCATCATTTTCTATTTGCCAGTAGAGTTTATATTTTTCTAAATCTGAGCGAGTAGCCTCATCAAATTTTAGTTCTGCATTGAGGTTTTTGGCAATGGCGTAAAGTTCTTTTTCCTCCATAGGGTTAAGCTGTGCATCAGCAATGGCACTGTCCATGAGGCTTTTGATAAGTTCTTGCCCACTTTTTTGGTAGATGTTATTGGCAAGCTCCTGAGGTAGTTTAAGGTCATTTTGGAGCTTTTCAATAAAAATCCGTTCTTGTTCATCTAATTCACCATCTTGAATTACCTTCTCTACCTCTTTTTTATAAATTTCACCTGCCAGATGATGGTGGATTTCATTGACCTTTTTGTCATTAAGCCCAAGTAGATATTTAAGGTGTTTTAAGTCATTTAGTTCGTCTTCAGAGATAAATTTATCTTCTAGGCAAGTGCTGAGGTAGTCCTGATAAAATGCTATCATTTCCAGTTGGAAATCAGCCATAAAGTCTATGCCGTATTTTTCTGCTATTTGGTGTATTTCTTCTACGGTGGTGTGCTGTAGTTCTTTTTCTGCTAATAGATTATTGACCTCTATCAAGGCATTTTCTTTTAGCTTAATACCCATCATTTTTTGTAAAAAACCTACAGGTTTTAGACCTTTTTTTGCGTAAACCCTATGCTCCATATTCTTTTTGTAGAAGATACTCTAATTGATAGATTCATATATTAATGTGCAAAAATACAAGAATTTTGAGATTTATGCTTGCTGAGGGGTTTATTGTTAGATAAAAAATGTTTCTTAAAAATTATTTAGATACTTTCTTAAAATCAGTACAGAAATAATTTTAGGTTCATGTTTTATGTGTTAATTTTACCTTCAACTAATTTTGATTAGCCCAAAAACAAACCCATGTCAAACAATCAAAAAATAACACTCCGTATTGGAGGTGTTCCAGAACACTTTAACTACCCTTGGCACATCGCACAAGAGCAAAATCTGCTCAAAGACTACCCTTTTCAAATAAAATGGACTGACTACCCAGGCGGTACAGGTGCTATGTGCCAAGATTTGAAAGAAGAAAAAATAGACCTTGCTATTATGCTTACCGAAGGAGCAGTTGCCGACATCGTGAAGGGAAGCCCCAATAAAATCATAGGTACTTACGTACTCAGTCCGCTTATTTGGGGCATACATACCCATGCCCAAAGTGATTTTAAAAACCTATCAGACCTTGAAAACGGTACTTTTGCCATTAGTAGGCTGCAGTCTGGCTCGCATCTGATGGCTTTTGTGAATGCACAGCAACAGGGCTGGGATTTTGAGAAAATTAATTTTGAGTTAGTAGGTAATTTTGAAGGGGCAAAAAAGTCACTCAAAAGTGGAGAAGCCGATGCCTTTATGTGGGAAAAATATACCACACAACCCACTGTCAAATCAGGCGAATGGCAGCGTGTAGGGGAGTGTATCACGCCTTGGCCTGCCTTTGTGATTGTGGCACGCAATAGCATAATTGAACAGCACAAAGCGCACATCAAAACCTTGCTCAATATTATTGCTGAGCAAGCACTTAATTTTTATGATAAGGCACAAACCATCAATTACATCAGTAAAAAATACAAACTCGAGCCCGAAGATGTCAATGCTTGGTATGCACAAACCAAATGGCTTTGTCAGCCCAAAATCTCCGAGGATACCCTCCAAATTACACAAAAACAACTCCTAGACCTCCGAATCATTGAACAAATATTGCCTAGCCACAAACTATTTGATGACCTTGAAGACGTACCTACTTCTACTGAACTATCTTCATTGATGTACCATTGGCGTGTAGAAAGTGTCTATAAAGCACTGGAAATCAACGGAAAAAAAGAAGGAAAACTTACTGTAAAAGACCTTACAGACTTAGGGCATTTAGACCAATACCACTACTTAGGTGTAGAAACCTGCCTTGAAGTTATCAAAATACTAGCACTCAACGAAGACAAATATGTGCTTGATGTGGGCAGTGGTGTAGGAGGTACAGCGCGTGTGCTTGCTCAAGAGTGTGGCTGCCGTGTGAGAGGAATAGAAATTCAAGCTCCTTTGCATACGCTTGCGCAAGAACTGAACCAAAGAGTACAGCTAGACCATAAGATAGACCTTCATTGCACTGATTTTTTACAGTATGAAGCAAGACCTACTTTTGACCATTTTGTATCTTTGATGGTGTTTTTACATTTGCCCACACGCCGCCTTGCGCTCCAGCTATGCCATCAGTCGCTCAAATCTAATGGTTCATTTTTTATAGAAGACCTCATTATTCGCCGTCCACTCAGCCAAGAAGAGCAAGAAATCCTATCTGAGAAGGTGAGTGCAATTACACTCACAAGCCTTGAGGCATACCGAGAAGACCTGAAATCTGTTGGTTTTGGCAACTTGAGGTTTAAAATTATGAATGAACCTTGGCAGGCTTGGACTAAAAAACGCTATGAAGACTTTGTAAAAGACGAAAAACAACAACGTCTTGTATTTGGTGATGAAATCTATCAAGAAAGAAGAGATTTTTACCAAACCATCGCCCAACTTTTCAAAAATGGAAATCTTGGTGGAGTAAGAATATTGGGTAAAAAGCCTTAGTGGATTTTTGGTTATTCTGCCTTGAATTTGAAATCTTTAAAAAAACGTAGGCGTGAATAGTCAGGAACTTGATTTAGGTAAAACGTCTGGGGTAAATGCCGATAGATGGAAAGCCCGCAGTATTGCTTGATGTTTGGAATAGAACTTTTGGAGTTGATTTTATG